>NZ_CAUQPH010000206.1:0-4563 GCF_963519925.1 uncultured Stenotrophomonas sp.
CTTCCGCGCTGCCGGGCACATCGTCCCAGCGCCGGGAGCGGATCACCGCGTCGCTGGGCAGGTCCCAGTCCCAGAGGCCGTGCCCGGCATGGTCCAACGCCACTTCCCAGCGGCTGCCGGCGTAGGCGGCAACCGGTTCGGGGATGCTCAGGGTAAACGCCAGCAGGTTGCCGTCGGCGTCGTGCACGGCGCGCATCCATCCGTCGAAGCGCCCGCGCGGGCCACCGGGCAGCTGGCACGGGACCAGCCCGCCATCGGCGGCCAGCAGGCGCAGGTCCTCCAGCAGCTCGCCATAGGCCGCCACGGTTGCCGGCAGCCCATGCTCGCGCGCGGCCGGGTTGGCGGCCAGCGGGCGCCCGCTCCGGTCCAGGATGACCAGGGCCGACGCCAAGGGGTGCTGCAGCAGACTCGCGATGATGCCTTGGTCCACGCGGTAGGACTCCAATTACGCACCCGACAGCCGGGAACGTAACCGTTAGCGGCGGAATGGCCGGATAGTTGAGTCCCGCGTGCGCCAACGGTGCTGCAGCCACTACTATGGAGCGCCCCTTCCGACCCGGTCCTGTCGCGCCCCATGCCTGTCGTCCCGCCCGGCCCGCCCGCCCCGCCCCGTCGCGACCATCCGCTCGCACGGGCCCTGCGCCGCGACCGCTTGCGGGTGGTCATCGGCTATCTGCTGCTGGCGCTGGTCTGGATCCTGTGCAGCGATGCGGCGGTGCAGATGCTGACCTCGGACCTGCCCACCGCCGCACGCTGGCAGACCGCCAAGGGCACGCTGTTCGTGCTGCTCAGCGGCACGCTGATTTACCTGCTGCTGCGCCCGCTGGCCCAGCACGTGCTGCATACGCACGTGCAGCTGGAGCATTCCGAGCAGCGCCACCGCCAGCTGTTCGAAGGCAACCCGGGGCCGATCCTGGTCTACGACCTGGACACGCTGGAGATCCTGGACGTCAATCCCGCGGCCAGCAGCCTGTTCGGCTGGACCCGTGAGGAGTTCACCGCGCTGCCGATGACCGCGTTGTGGCCGCCGGGCGACGAGGCCGCGCTGGCCGCCAAGCTCGAACAGATCCGGGCCCAGCCCGAGCAGTTGTGCGTGATTACCGCCGACCTGCTGCTCAAGGATGGCACCCCGCGCCGGATGGAGATGCGCAGCAACTACCTGGATTACGCCGGCCGCCCGGCGCGGCTGCTGATCGCGATCGACCGCACCCGCGAAGACCAGGCGCTGCGCCGCCGCGACCAGGCCCTGGCCCGGGTCGAGGAAGCGCACGAAATGGCGCGGATCGGTGCCTGGGAGTTCGAACCGGCCACCGGCCTGGGCCGCTATTCCAACCAGGTTTACCACCTGCTGGGCCGGCGCCCGCCGGAGGCACGGCGCTGGCACCGCTTCGAGGAGCTGCTGGTGCCGGCCGACCCGGCCACTGCGGCGCTCACCGAGCAGCTGCTGCAGGACATGCGCGGCGACGGGGTGCAGATCGACGTGCTGCTGCCGTTGCTGGCGATGGATGGGCGCGCGCTGATGGTGCACCTGCGCGCGGGGAGTGGCAGCGATGATGCCGGCCGCCCGCTGGTGCTGGGCACGCTGCAGGACGTGACCGAACGCGAACAGTCGCGACGCCTGCTGCGCGAGCGCGAGGAACAGTTCCGCGAGCTGGTGCGGGTGCTGCCGGACGGGGTGGTGATCCTGTCCGACGAACACGTGCTGTACGCCAATGCCTGCGCTGCGGCGCAGTTCGGCTACGGCCAGCACACCCTGCTGGGGGAGCCGCTGTCGGCGCTGGTGGTGGCCAGCGACCTGGCGCGGGTGCGCGCGCAGCTGTTCGCCAGCATTCCGCTGCCCAGCAGCGGCAGCGAAGTCATCGGCATGCGCCGGCTGGACGGCGAGCGTTTCCAGGCCGGGCTGGCGGTGGGCGAAGTGCGCTACGGCGGCCGCAACTGCAAGCTGCTGATCGTGCGCGACCTGAGCGAACCCGAACGCATCCGCGAGGCGCTGGAAACCAGCAACCGCGAGCTGCAGGCGATGGCCGGGCGGCTGTTCTCGCTGCAGGAGGACGAACGCCGGGCGATCTCGCGCGACCTGCACGACGATATCGGCCAGGCCATCACGGCGATGAAGCTGTCGGCCTATGCGGCGCAGGACGAAACCGACCCGCAGCGGCGCGGCGAGGACCTGGAACAGATCATCCAGCTGGCCGATGCGACGGTGGGCAAGCTGCGCGACATTTCCACCCTGCTGCGCCCGCCCCAGCTCGACGCGTTGGGACTGGAGGCGGCGCTGCGCTGGCAGGCGGGGGTGTTGTTCCGTTCTTCGCCGATCGAGCTGCTGGCCGACATCCAGGCGCTGCCGCGCCGGCCCGAGGGCGACATCGAGCAGGCCTGCTTCCGCATCGCGCAGGAGAGCCTGACCAACGTGCTGCGCCACGCGCGCGCCAGCCAGGTGCACCTGAAGCTGCATGATGTGCACGACCACGGGCTGCACCTGCAGGTCCGCGACGACGGCGAGGGTTTTGACCCGGACGGTCCGCGCGGGCTGGGCCTGATCGTGATGCGCGAGCGCGCGCAGAGCGCCGGCGGCACCCTCAAGATCGAGTCGGCGCACGGCGCCGGCACCCTGGTCGACCTGTTCCTGCCCTATCGCAGCGACAGTACGACCGCCCCCGATACCCTGGAACATTGAGTCATGTGGAACCCTTCCCTGCCCCTGGTCAGCATCGAGGACGCGCCGCCGCGCCTGGGCGCCGGCAACCCCGAACTGCAGGCGATGGTGGCCGAGGCGGCTTCGGGCGGCACGCCGCTGATGCTGATGCACGTGGACATCGACCATTTCGCGTCGGTCAACGAGAACATGAGCGCGGAGGTCGGCGACCAGGCGCTGGTGCTGGTGGCGCAGCGCCTGCAGCACCACCTGCGCGGACGCGGCAAGCTGTGGCGGCACGGCAGTGACGAGTTCCTGCTGGCGGTGCCGCGCGCGGCGGACATGCCGTTGCCGGATGACCTGGCCGAGGAGATCCGGCAGCAGCTGGAGCTGCCGTTGTCGGTACTGCCGTACACGCTGTTCATGACCGGCAAGCTGGGGGTGAGCCTGTGCCCGGAGCATGCGACCGACACGTCGCGCCTGCTCGACCACGCCGAGGATGCGCTGTACCAGGCGGCGCGCGAGGGCGGAAACGCGGTGCGCATCCATGCGGTCAACACGCCGTCGAGCGCGCACAGCGAGAGCATCATCGCGCGGCAGATCGTGGACGCGATTCCCAATGGCGAGCTGAAGCTGCGCTACCAGCCGCTGGTGAGCGCACGCGATGGCCATGTGGTGGGCATGGAGGCGCTGCTGCGCTGGCAGTCGCCGACGCTGGGCATGCTGGTGCCGGAGCGTTTCATGCGCACGGCGGAGCGGCTGGGGATCATCGTGCAGATCGGCACCTGGGTGCTGGAGGGGGCGCTGAAGCAGGCGCGGCTGTGGCGCGACCAGGGGTTCGATGACTTCACGATTGCGGTGAACGTGTCCACGCTGCAGCTGCTGCGGCCGAACTTCTTCGCGGAGGTGATGGCGTTGATGCAGACGGCGGGGGTGCCGGCGCACATGCTGACGCTGGAGATCAACGAAAGCGCGCTGACCAACAACGTGAATTTCGTGCACGAGACGCTGGTGAACCTGCGCAACGAGGGGATCAGCCTGAGCCTGGACAATTTCGGGACGGGCGATTCAAGCCTGAGCGCGCTGGTACGTTATCCGGTGGACAAGCTGAAGATCGACCGCAGCTTCATCAAGAGTGCGCCGGCGGGCAACCGCGAGGCGGCGATCGCACGCGCGATCATTGCGATGGGGCACCAGCTGGGCATGACGGTGATCGCCAACGGGGTCGAGTCGCAGGCACAGCTGGGCTTCCTGCGCCGCAACGATTGCGATGTGTTCCAGGGCTATCTGTTCGGGGAGCCGATGTCGGCGGATGCGGCAGGCATGACGCTGCGTCGCCGTTACCTGCGCCCGGAGGCCTTCGCGGAGACGCGTCCGGACCGGACGCTGCTGCTGCTGGACGACGAGGAGAACGTGCTGCGTTCGCTGGTGCGGCTGTTCCGGCGCGATGGCTACCGGATCCTGGCGGCGGGCAACGTACGCGATGCGTTCGACCTGCTGGCGATCAACGATGTGCAGGTGATCCTGTCGGACCAGCGCATGAGCGACATGAGCGGCACCGAGTTCCTGGGCCGGGTGAAGATGCTGTACCCGGACACGATCCGGCTGGTGCTGTCGGGCTACACCGACCTCAACACGGTGACCGACGCGATCAACCGCGGCGCGATCTACCGCTTCCTGACCAAGCCCTGGAACGACGACGAGCTGCGCAAGCACATCCACCAGGCATTCCGCACGCACGAGGAGCAGCGCCGGGCGAATACCTCGCAACCGGCGGCGATGTCGGCGCCCGAGGGCGAATAGTCGGCTGATTGCTGATTGCTTACGGCGAAAGGCGAAAGGCGAAAGGCGGCTATTCGATGCTAAGTGCTGGGGCGGGCGGCGGGCAGCCCCCTCCGGGACACGCCGTGAATACGTCCATGTAGGCT
>NZ_CAUQPH010000207.1:0-4459 GCF_963519925.1 uncultured Stenotrophomonas sp.
TCGTCGGCCTCCTCGGCGGCCTCTACGGTTTCCGCGCCCTCTGCGCTTTCCGCCGCCGCCCCGGCCGGGGCGAGCAGCGTGCACAGGGCGAGCGCCAGGTGACTGCGCCGCCAACCGTGGGCATGGCGCGCGGGGCGCACCGGCTGGCGCTTACTGCGCTGCGTCTGCATACGCCCCTCGCACGATGCTGCCTTCCAGCTTCTGCTCGTCCTTGACCAGGTTGTACAGCGGGCAGGTCGCTTCCACCGACTGGCGCAGCGCGTCGATGTCCTGCTCCGAGGCGGGCGATTCGATCCGCACCTTGTAGCGGATGCCGCTGTAGCGCGCCGGCGAGTTGACGTTGCTGCCGAAGCGCGGGCTCACCTGGCCGTCGACGGTCAGCTCCAGCGCATCCAGCAGCACGTTCCGCGACGCCGCCTGGACCTCGAAGATATGGGTCAGGCAGGTACCAGTCACGCCGAGCAGGTGTTCCTCCACCGTGGGCGCCAGACCGTATCCGAGCAGCCCGGGTGCGCTGTCGTGCAGCTGCTGGTGGTAGCCGTCCTTGCCCAGGAATATGCGGCGCAGGCCGGTGTGCGGTTCGACGTGGGCGCGGGCTACCAGCGTCTCCGGCTCGGCCGGCCGGGCCTTGCCAGCGGCCGGCTTCACCTGGCGGGCGAGCACTGCCGGGCGTTTTTCCTCGGTGATGAAGTCGCGCAGGCCCGGCGGCTGCTTCGGGTCGCGTTGGGCAGCACTGTGGTGGTACTCCACCTCGGCATGGCTGACCTGTTGCGGCCGGGTGACCAGGTCGATCGCCGAGGAGTTCTCATGTACGGCGCGCTTGAGGGTCTGCAGCTGCGCGTCGGTGGCGGGAGAATCGATATAGGCCACGTAGGACAGGTTGTTGGGGTAGGCCAAGGTGTCGCTCTTGCGCTCGGGAATACTGGTGAACACCACGTCCAGCCCATCCAGCGGCACGTTCTGCACCGCCGCCTGCACTATGTATTCGTCGGCCACGGCGCTGGCCAGCGTGCCCACCAGCGAATCCCAGGAGCCCGCACCGAGGTTGTAGCCGGCGTAGTTGCGGCCGCTGTCGCTGATGTACTGGAACTCCCCCGTCGGCCCGATGCGCAGGCGTCGCACGCCGGAGCGGCTTTCGGCAGTGACCTTCGCATGGATGGGCGTGGCCGCAGCCGGCTGCGCAGACTGCGCCTGGATCGCGGCGCGCTTGTCTGCCAGGTAGGTCCGCAGTGGCGAGTCCGTGCCCTCCGCCGGGAGGGCGACCGGAGAGGCCAGCAGGAGGAAGGCAGACAGCACGGTGGCGCCGACAAGCTTGGACGACGGCGTGGAGCGGACGATGGACATTGGCGAGCGGCCTCGGGGGGATCGTGAACAGAAGCCCACTCTTCCACGTCGCCGCGCCGCGTTTAAATAACGGTTGGCAATTCCGATATGCAGGGGCTGTCCGGCGTTGCAAGGCGAAGTCTGTCGGCATGCACCGCATTGAAACGACAGATGGCGCCGACGTGCGCCCTCGCATCCGGCGACATCCAACCGAGCAATTCCACAAGGGCGCGATGCCGGGCGTGCAGGTCTTGATATTGCGATATGGGGGTGTAGGCAAGCAGCCGGGACCGCGACACCGCACCAGCCACCCCCGCAGCGGTTTTGACATCAATAAGCGCCGCCCATCCGGGACTGTTGAACATGGTGCTACCGTTCTCTATAGTGGCGGCACATACCCCGGGCCGGCTCCTCTCCTCACACGCTGTACGTGAGTGAAGGGTTCCGGGGTTTTTCTTTGCCCGTTCTTCGAGTCTACGGGTCGAATGACGCCCGAGGGCGCAGCATGCGCAGTCCTGCGACTTCGCTCACAGGTTCGGTTTCGATAAGGTGGAGCCGCGCCATCCGACATGGCTGGATGCGTCACGGTAGCCACCATCCGGCGCTGCTAATGTTTCGCTATCGAGGCGGAGGACTGCAGTACGGCATGGCAAACGCTGATGCACTCATCCTGAGAATGAAAGGCAGCGCGGTGCACGACATCGCGAGCTTCTACGACGAGATCAACCGCGTCTTCATGAGCGGTGAGGATTGGCAGTTGGCTCACAGCTTGGATGCGTTGGATGACATGTTGTACGGCGGCTACGGCGTGCTGGCCGGGCACGCCGTAGCCACTCTGATCTGGCATGACATCGAGCACGCCCGGAATGCGCTGGGCGTGGCGGCCACCCGTGCATGGCTGCAGGCCAAGCTGGATGGGAGCGGCACCTTCAATGCGCGCGCCATTACCGATCAACTGCAGGCGCTCGACGCCGGCGAAGGCCAGACCTACTTCCAGATCGTCATGGAGATCTTCGCGGCGCATCCAAGGATTATCCTGGAGAGCCGCTGAGCTCGCCGCGCCGATAGGCCGGGACCGGTAGGGTCGGTTCCCAAACGACCGCACGTGCACCACCAACGCCCGGTGACGCATGGACCACGACCGAAGCCACCTCTCCGTTCAAGGTCATGCGTTACCGGGCGTGGACGCGCCATCGGCGGTCGTCTTGCGACCGACCTTACCGGTCAATCCGGTGCCTGCGGCAGCCCTCCCCTACAATGTGACGTCCGGCCACCCCATGGCCCCGCCACCGATGGACCCCGCGTGACCCAGAAGCCCGCCGAACACACCCCGTTGATGAAGCAGATAGGGTGCAGCTAGATCATATGCAAGCAAAGCCTTGTGCAGCAATGCCTCTAACCGCCAAGGCACGTAGGCAGCGTCTAATTCGCAACATTGCCGCAACACGTATTCCAGCGGCGAATGACCGGCGCAACGGGCTAAGTCAACTCCAGGATCGAAGCCGTTTCCCTCCTTGCGTTACGCTGGGTATGCCAACGACAAGGCCCGCGAGGAGGGCACAATGGAACTTATCGAGGACCCGACGTTCTTGAGCCTGTTCTCACAAGTCCAAGTGATGGACGCGGTTCTGATGGCGTCGCTTAAGTCACATCCTCGCCCGACCGAGCTGCTTGAGCACATCGAACAGAACATCGCTCTCGTTCGCTCGGTGAGCGCGCTACGGGCTGCGGATGGTCCGATTGGCAAGCTTGCGGACGAGAAAATGGCACCCCAAGCGGACGGCTGGCTGAGCTACGCACGCAACGTGCTGGCCACGGATTGAGCGCGAGCAAGCGCTGCCCCAAGGTGGCTCTGTGGGCGCAGGAGGGCTCTTAAGCTGAGGCTATCAGGCCTGCTGATAATAGCTGCGGTGAGGCTGGAATCCACAACCATATAGACCTTCATTCAGTTGCAGCCTCACGAACATGATCTCCTTCAGGCCCAACGTCAGACCGTCACGTGATGGTCAAGGCATCGGCCTAGCGTCAGGTGGATGTATCGGCCTGACTGAGACGTTTCTGTGTCCCCGGATAAGAACACGGAAGTAAGCAGAGCACAGAACGGAGCCACAGGCCTTCGCGCAGCGCAATACGTGCGCATGTCGACGGAGCACCAGCGCTACTCGACTGAGAACCAGGCTTCGGCCATCGCCGAATACGCCAAGGCGCACGGGATCGAGATCGTCCGAACCTACGAGGACGCTGGCAAGAGCGGCCTGACCCTAAAGGGGCGACCCGGACTGCAGCGCCTACTCAACGATGTCCAAGAGCCCGGCAGAGATTTCGAGCTCATCTTGGTCTACGACGTCAGCCGTTGGGGCAGGTTCCCTGATCCAGATGAAGCCGCAAGCTACGTCCACGCGTGCAAAAAGCGGGGGGTCGCCATCGTCTACTGCGCGGAGCCCTTCCAGAACGACGGCTCCCTGCCCTCCGCCATCATGATCGGTCTCAAACGGGGGATGGCGGCCGAATACAGCCGAGAGCTATCGGTGAAGGTCTTCCGCGGTGCCTGCACGATAGTCCAACACGGCTATCGTCAGGGTGGGACAGCCGGTTACGGCCTGAGGCGCCAACTGCTGGACGAACAGCGCCAGCCCAAAGGACTTTTGGCCCGGGGTCAGCATAAGAGTATCCAGACCGACCGGGTCGTCCTTGTGCCTGGTCCGCTGGACGAGCTCTCTGTCGTCCGGCGCATCTACGAGCTGTTCCTCAATGGCAACCCGGAGCGAGTCATCGCGGCCATGCTCAACCGGGAGAATGTTGCCGCGGAGACCGGAAGGCCTTGGTCCCGTGGCGTCGTTCACCAGATCCTGACTAACGAAAAATACATCGGCAACAACGTCTATAACCGGACTTCTTTTAAGCTTAAAGCCCAGCATGTCAAGAACCCACCCGAGGAATGGGTGCGGAAAGCTGACGCCTTCCCAGCCCTCGTGCCGATCGAGAAGTTTTTCCAGGTCCGGGAGATCATCGCCCAGCGTTCCTCACACTACGAAGACGACCAGCTCTTAGGGATGCTTCGGCAGCTCCTGGCCAAGCACGGGGGTTCACCCCCGTTTTCACGGACACTTACGAGAAGGCCGATCAAGGCCATGAG
>NZ_CAUQPH010000208.1:0-4411 GCF_963519925.1 uncultured Stenotrophomonas sp.
CTGTTAGTCGGCTGCCCGGTCAAGCAGCCGACTAACAGTCGGCGCTACCTCCGGCCTGAGGCTTTTGTCCATTGGGCTGCCCCGGCCCGGGTTCCATCCGGTGCCGCCAATGCGGTACAGTCCCCGGGTGTCCATTCTGACGACCCCGCATACCCTTTCTTCCGCTCGCCGTGGTTGGCGATGGTGGCCTGTTGCCGTCGTCCGTCCCGCCACCGCCGTTTCCCGGAAGGAAAGTCGTCTTGATCACGCTCGAGCAGTTCCAGCAGCAGGCCGCTGAAGGCCACACCCGCATCCCCGTCGTCCGCGAAGTGCTGTCCGACCTGGACACGCCGCTTTCGGTCTATCTGAAGCTCGCCGACGGCCCGCACACCTATTTGTTCGAATCGGTCGAAGGCGGCGAACGCTTCGGGCGCTACTCCATCATCGGCCTGCCGGCCCGCCGCGTGTACGCCTTCCACGGCCACACCCTGACCGTCAGCGAAGCTGGGCAGGTGGTGGAAACCCGTGACGTGGCCGACCCGTTCACCGAAGTCGAGGCGCTGCGCAGCGCCCATTCGGTGCCCAAGCTGGCCGGCCTGCCGGGCTTCACCGGCGGGTTGGTGGGCTGGTTCGGGTTCGAGTGCATCGGCTATATCGAACCGCGCCTGGCCCCGCCGCGCGGCCGCGATGAGCTGGGTACGCCGGACATCCTGCTGCTGCACTCGGAAGAGCTGGCGGTGTTCGACAACCTCAAGGGCCGTCTCTACCTGATCGTCCACGCCGATCCGGGCCAGCCCGGCGCATGGGATGAGGCACAGGCGCGGCTGGACGGTCTGGTGGCCAAGCTCCGCGCGCCCGGCGCGGGCTATCCGGCGCCCATCACCCGCGACGTACTGGACGAAAACGACTTCGTGTCCGGCTTCACCCGCGAAGGTTTCATTGCGGCGGTGGACAAATCCAAGGAATACATCCGCGCCGGCGACATCTTCCAGGTGGTGCTGAGCCAGCGCCTGAGCGTGCCGTTCAAGGCCCGCCCGGTGGATGTGTACCGTGCGCTGCGCGCGCTGAATCCGTCGCCGTACATGTATTTCCTCGACACCGGCGACGTGCAGGTGGTCGGCTCCTCGCCGGAAATCCTGGTGCGCCTGCAGGATGGTGAAGTGACCGTGCGCCCGATCGCCGGAACCCGCCCGCGCGGCGCCACGGTGGAAGAAGACAACGCACTGGAAGCCGAACTGCTGGCCGACCCGAAGGAACGCGCCGAGCACCTGATGCTGATCGACCTGGGCCGCAACGATGCGGGCCGCGTCTCCAGGGCCGGCACGGTGGAAGTGGGCGAGCAGTTCGTGATCGAACGCTACAGCCATGTGATGCACATCGTCAGCGAAGTCACCGGGCAGCTGCAGCCCGGCCTGAGCTATGCCGATGTGCTGCGCGCCACGTTCCCGGCCGGCACGGTCAGCGGCGCGCCGAAGATCCGCGCGCTGGAAGTGATCCGCGAACTGGAACCGATCAAGCGCAACGTGTACGCCGGCAGCATCGGCTACATCGGCTGGCACGGCGATGCCGACACCGCGATCGCCATCCGTACCGCGGTGATCAAGGACGGCCGCCTGCACGTGCAGGCCGGTGCCGGCATCGTCTACGACTCGGACCCCGGCAAGGAATGGGACGAGACCATGAACAAGGGCCGCGCGCTGTTCCGTGCCGTCGCCCAGGCCGCCAAGGGCCTGTGACGTTTTCGTGCCGTGGCTGGGGCCACGGCGTTCGCTGCATCCATCACCCGACAAGGATCAACCGCATGAAGCTGCTGCACGCACTGCTGCTGTCGTCGACACTGGCCATGGTGGCCCCGAGCGCGTGGGCGCAGGCCAATACCGTTCCGTCCGAACCGCACCTGCTGGTCAAGGGGAACGCCAGCCGCACCGTGCTGCCAGACCGTTTCGTGGTGAAGATAGCGCTGGAGTCGGTGGACATGCAGACCGATATCGCCCGAAAGCGCGTGCAGGCCAACAGCGAGCGGGTGATGCAGCTGTTTACCCAGCATGGCGCCATCGCCGATACGGTGCGCGCTGACAATCTCAGCATCGAGCCGTCCACGCGCTACGACGACGGCAAGGACGTTTTTGAAGGCACGGCCGTAAGCCGCGACCTCGAAGCCGCGTTCCCGACCGCCCAGGCCCTGCAGGCTTTTCTCGGCGAATTGAAAGCCAGTCGCGAAGTACAGGTGAGCACCGCCACGCCGACCTACTCCGGCGCAGCCCGCGTGCGTGCCGAGCTCAAGGCCGAAGCGGCGGCACAGACGCGTGCGTCGGCCAAGGGGCTCGCCGACGCCTATGGCGCGCGGATCACCGGGCTGTACAGCATCTCCGACGTGGCTCCGAGCTTCGCCTACGGTGTCCAGGCAGGCACCTGGCCAACCGCGCCCGGCGCACCGGACCGTGAGGACTACGCCGAAGGCCGCTCGCTGGATCGAGTGCAGGTCACGGGCAGCCGCGCCCTCGCGCCCGCCGCGGTGGGCGAACTGCTCGCCGCCGCCCCCATCACGTACACCGAAAACGTGTACGCCATTTTCCTCATCAAAGACGGATCCTGATCATGTTGTTGATGCTCGACAACTACGACAGCTTCACCTACAACCTAGTGCAGTACCTGCAGACGCTGGGCGCCGAAGTGAAGGTGGTGCGCAATGACGCGTTGAGCGTCGATGAGATCGCCGCGCTCGCGCCCGAGCGCATCGTGATCTCGCCCGGCCCGTGCACGCCCAACGAAGCGGGCGTGTCGTTGGAGCTGATCCGGCGGCTGGGGCCGACCACGCCGATCCTCGGCGTGTGCCTGGGCCACCAGGGCATCGGCCAGGTGTACGGCGGCGATGTCATCCGCGCCGGCACCATCATGCACGGCAAGACCTCGCCGATCCGGCACGAAGGCAAGGGCGTGTTTGCCGGCCTGCCGGACCGCTACCAGGCCACCCGCTACCACTCGCTGGTGGTCGACAAGACCACGCTGCCGGACTGCCTGGAAGTCACGGCCTGGACCGAGAACGAGGACGGGTCGATGGAAGAGATCATGGGCCTGCGCCACCGGGAGTACCCAGTGGAAGGCGTGCAGTTCCATCCCGAATCGATCCTCACCGAGCACGGCCACGCCCTGCTGAAGAACTTCCTGCAGCGCTGAGGCGCCGCATCCGTACTGCAAAGGAATCCACATGACCTTCTCCCCCCAGGAAGCCCTGCAACGCACCATCGAACACCGCGAGATCTTCTTCGACGAGATGGTCGACCTGATGCGCCAGGTGATGCGCGGTGAGGTGTCGCCGGTAATGACCGCCGCGATCCTCACCGGCCTGCGGGTCAAGAAGGAAACCGTCGGCGAGATCGCGGGCGCGGCCACGGTGATGCGCGAGCTGGCGCTGGCCGTGCCGGTTGAAGACCGCACCCACCTGATCGATATCGTCGGTACCGGTGGCGATGGCTCGCATACCTTCAACATCTCCACCTGCGCGATGTTCGTGGTGGCCGCCGCCGGGGCCAAGGTCGCCAAGCACGGCAACCGCAGCGTATCGTCCAAGTCCGGCAGCGCCGATGCGGTCGAAGCGCTGGGCGCGATCATCGAACTGCGTCCGGAGGAGGTGGCCCGCGCGATCAGTGAAACCGGCATCGGCTTCATGTTCGCGCCGATGCATCACCCCGCCATGAAGGTAGTGGCGCCGGTGCGGCGCGAAATGGGCGTGCGCACGATCTTCAACATCCTCGGTCCGCTGACCAACCCGGTCGGTGCCACCAACGTGCTGATGGGTGTGTTCCATCCGGACCTGGTCGGTATCCAGGCGCGCGTGCTGCGCGAGCTGGGGGCCGAGCGCGCCATGGTGGTGTGGGGCCGTGACAACATGGATGAGATCTCGCTCGGCGCCGGTACCCTGGTCGGCGAGCTGCGCGACGGCAAGGTGCGTGAATACGAAATCCATCCGGAGGATTTCGGCATTGCCATGTCGGCCAGCCGCAACCTGAAAGTCGGCGGCCCGGAGGAATCGATCGCCATGCTGTTGGGGGTGCTCGACAACGAAGCGGGGCCGGCGCTGGATATCGTGGCGCTCAACGCCGGCGCCGCGCTGTACGTGGCCGGGGTGGCCAGCAGCATTGCGGACGGCCTGGCCCGCGCCCGTGCGGCCATCGCCGACGGCAGCGCACGCCAGCGCATGCAGGATTACGTGGATGCGACTCAGCGCATCCGCCGCGCGGGCTGAGCCCGATTTCACGCTTTGCTGTGGGCTGGCCGATAATGGCCGGCCTGAAGGACCCCGAACGACATGAGCGACAAGAGCGACATCCTCGAGACCATCCTGGCCCGCAAGGCCGAAGAAGTGGCCGAGCGCCGTGCGCGGGTCCCGCTGGAAGCGCTGCAGGCGCGCCTGGCCGAGGCCCCGCCGGTG
>NZ_CAUQPH010000209.1:0-4385 GCF_963519925.1 uncultured Stenotrophomonas sp.
ACCTGCGACCTCTACGTCCCGAACGTAGCGCTCTACCAGACTGAGCTACACCCCGAAGGAGCCGACAAGGATACGGTGTGAAGGGATTATCGGCAACCTTTTTTTACCGCGAAGAGCAGCCGACTGACAGTCGGCTCTACCGCGCTTGGTGGTCGGCTTCGCCGACCTCACGCGCCTCGAACCACATGCCGTTGAGGATGGCGGCGGCCGAGGCCAGGCCGGTGCCGAGGATCCAGGCGAAATACCACATGGCAAAACCTCCAATATCACGTTCGGTAGGTGCCGACCGTTGGTCGGCAACATTTAGGTAGGTGCCGACCGTTGGTCGGCACGCTGGGCAATATCAATACGCGTTCGGGTTGTCGGCCATGTCTTCAGCCGTGGTCTTGCCCCGCATCACCCGGTATACCCAGCTGGTGTAGGCCAGGATGATCGGCAGGAAGATCACCGTGGCCACGAGCATGATGAAGAGCGTGAGCTGGCTGGACGAGGCGTCCCACACGGTCAGGCTGCCGCTCGGCTGGCTGGACGAAGGCAGCAGGAACGGAAAGATCGCAAAGCCCACGGTCAGGATGATGCCCGCAATGGAGGCACCCGAGGCCAGGAACGCGGCCAACCCACGGCGGGCGCGCAGCAGCACCGCGCTGGCCAGCGCACCGGCCAGGCCCAGCAGCGGGAACACCAGCGTGAGCGGCATGCTGCTGTAGTTGCGCAGCCAGCCACCGGCGGCCGCGCCGATCTCGGCGGTCTTCAGCAACGGGTTGGTCGGGCCGTCGGTGACCACCTGCGAGGTGATCTGGTAGCCGGGCAGGCCGAAGGCGACCCAGGCACCGCCTGCAGCGAACAGCGCGAAGCTGAGCAGCGCCGCGACGCTGCCATAGCGGGCGGCACGGTCAGCGACAGCGCCGTCGGTCTTCAGCACCAGCATGGCCGCACCGTGCGACACCATCATCGCCACGCCGACCAGCCCGGCCAGCAGCGCGAACGGGGTGAGCAGGCCGAAGAACGAACCGGTGTAGAAGATGCGCATGCTGTCATCGAAGTGGTACGGCACGCCGAGCAGCACGTTGCCCACCGCGACGCTGGAAATCAGCGCCGGCAGCAGCCCGCCCACGAACAGCACCCAGTCCCACGTGGTACGCCAGCGCTTGCTGGGCATCTTGCTGCGGTACTTGAAACCGACCGGGCGCAGGATCAGCCCGAACAGCATGGCGAAAATCGCCAGGTAGAAGCCGGAGAAGCTGACGGCGTACAGCGGCGGCCAGGCGGCGAAGATCGCACCGCCACCCAGCACCAGCCACACCTGGTTGCCTTCCCACACCGGGCCGACTGTGTTGATCACCGTGCGGCGTTCCTCATCGGTCCTGGCCACGAACGGGAGCAGGGTGCCCACGCCCAGGTCGAAGCCGTCCATCACTGCCCAGCCGACCAGCAGGATGCCCAGCAGCAGCCACCAGACCAGGCGCAGCGCGGTGTAATCGAGTCCTAGAATTTCCATGGGGTTTCTCCTGCCTCAGGCCTGGCCGGGAGCCGGCACGGCGGCATTGTGGGGAAGCGGCGTACGCGCGGGCTGCAGCGACGGAAGGATGTCGGCCGGGCCGGTGCGGATCGCCTTGAGCATCAGCTTGACCTCGATCACCAGCAGCACTGTGTAGGTGGCGGTGAACACAGCCAGCGTGGTCAGGATTTCATGCAGGGCCAGGCCCGATGCGGCGTAGAAGGTCGGCAGCACGCCGTCCACCGCCCACGGCTGGCGGCCGTATTCGGCCACGAACCACCCGCATTCGATCGCGATCCACGGGGCCGGTATCGACCACACCGCCAGCCGCAGGAACCAGCGCTTCTCATGGAAGGTGTTGCGGCAGGAGAAGTAGAAGGCCATCGCGAAGAACGCGATCAGGTAGAAGCCCAGCCCGGCCATGATGCGGAAGGTCCAGAACAGCGGTGCTACGCGCGGCACGGTGTCCATCGCCGCCCTGGAGATTTCCTCCGGCGTGGCATTGAGGATGTCGTCGCGGTAGCGCTTCAGCAGCAGCCCGTGGCCCAGGTCCTGCCAGTGGCGGTCGAACATCTCGCGCGCTTCGACATCGTTCTTGTCCCTGCGCACGCGTTCCAGCGCGCCGTAGGCAAGCTGCCCACCCTTGATGCGGTGTTCGGCCCGTTCCACCAGCTCCAGGATGCCCGGGATCGGCTGGTTGACCGAACGCGTGGCGATCAGGCCCATCAGGTACGGAATCCTGATGGCGAAATCGTTCTGCTGGGTCGTCTGGTTGGGAATGCCGAAGGCGGTGAAATCGGCCGGGGCACGCTCGGTTTCCCACATTGCCTCGATGGCGGCCAGCTTCATCTTCTGGTGCTCGCTGGCGGCGTACCCGCTCTCGTCGCCCAGCACCACCACCGACAGCGACGACAACAGGCCAAAGGCGGCCGCCACCGCGAACGAACGCCGCGCCACGTCCTGGTGCTTGTTGCGCAGCAGGTAGAACGCGCTGATGCCCATCACGAAGATCGCGCCGGTGACGTAGCCCGCGCTGACCGTATGCACGAACTTGGCCTGCGCCACCGGGTTGAACAGCACCGCGGCGAAATCCACCACCTCCATGCGCATGGTGTCCGGGTTGAACACCGCGCCGGTGGGGTTCTGCATCCAGCCGTTGGCAATCAGGATCCACACTGCCGACAGGTTGGTGCCCAGCGCCATGAACCAGGTCACCGCCAGGTGCTTGACCGGGCTGAGCCGCTTCCAGCCGAAGAAGAACAGGCCGATCAGGGTGGCTTCCAGGAAGAACGCCATCAGCCCTTCGATCGCCAGCGGCGCACCGAAGATGTCGCCCACGTAGTGGCTGTAATACGACCAGTTCATCCCGAACTGGAACTCCATCACAAGGCCGGTGGCTACGCCGATGGCGAAGTTGATGCCGAACAGCGTGCCCCAGAACAGGGTCATCTGCCGCCACACCGGCTTGCGGGTCATGACATACACGCTTTCCATGATGGCGACCAGGAACGACAGGCCAAGCGTGAGGGGGACAAACAGGAAGTGGTACATCGCGGTCAAAGCGAACTGCAGCCGCGACAGTTCTACGACTGTCGAATCGATCATGGCCTGGCTACCTCGTGGGGTTCTGGCGTATCAGGTGGCGGGAAGGGGGTCTACGGGATGGATTCTGTGACCAGCAACTTCAAACAGCCTTGATTCAGATCAATGTAGGCGACGGTGGCGGGCGGCATCGTAGAGCCTCCCCCTGCGACCGTGCGCCGCACCGGAAGGGTACGCCGGCAGCCATTACAATGTCAGGCATCTCTTCTGCGGCCGCCAGTGATTCCTCTTGAGCCAGCCCCCGGACGTGCCTGCCATTGAAACCCCCGACCTGCGCCGCCAGCGCCTGCGCTGGCTGGACAGCCTGGCCGCGGGCGCCCGCGGTCGCCAACGCCTGGCCGTACTGTCCATCTGCAGTTCCGGTGCCCTGCTGATCGGGCAGGCCGCCGCCATCGCCTGGCTCATCCAGGCCGTGCTGGTGGCGCGCCGTCCGTTGGCAGAGGCGACCGGGGTACTGCTGGCCCTCATGCTAGTCCTGATCGTCCGCGCGTTGCTCAGTAGTTTTACCCAGGCCATGGCCGGTGACGTGGCCGACAGCGCCCGCCTGGCCCTGCGCGAACGGATCTACGCGCGCCTGCTGGGGCAGGGCCCGCTGTGGCTGCGCCAGCAGCGCAGCGGCGAACTGGGTGAGTTGATGCTGGCCCATGCCGACGCGGTGGAGAGCTACTACGCCGGCTACCAGCCGGTGCGCATCGAAGTGGTGGTGGTGCCGCTGCTGATCCTGCTGGCGGTGGCTTACGTGGACTGGGTGGTGGCGCTGATCCTGCTGTTCACCGCGCCGCTGGTGCCGTTCTTCATGATGCTGGTCGGCTGGGGCGCGGAAGCCGCCGGTCGCGCCCAGCTGGGCGAGCTGGCGCGCATGAGCGGGCATTTCGCCGACCGCATCAAGGGCCTGGGCCTGCTGCGCCTGTATGGCCGTGGCGAGGCCGAACTGGAGGGCGTGGCCGCCGCTGCCGAAGGGGTGCGCGAGCGCACCATGAAGGTGCTGCGGATCGCGTTCCTGTCATCGACGGTTCTGGAGTTCTTCGCCTCGGTCAGCGTGGCGATGGTGGCGCTGTACCTCGGCTTGAGCTATCTCGGCCTGATGTCGCTGCATGCGGCGGTGCCCACCTTGGGCGCGGGCATGTTCTGCCTGCTGCTGGCGCCGGAGTTCTATGCACCGCTGCGGCGCCTGGCCGCGCATTACCACGACCGCGCCAATGCGCTGGCCGCGGCGGCGGAAGTCGAGCGCCTGCTGGGCGCATTGCCGGCGCAGGCGATGCCGGAGGAGGTCGCGGGCGCGCCC
>NZ_CAUQPH010000210.1:0-4336 GCF_963519925.1 uncultured Stenotrophomonas sp.
GCCACAGCCCGATCAGGCGGCGCGCCAGCGGATCGTCCGGCGCCTGCAGCGACGCCGGCAACGGCAGGCGTCGCTGGCGCAGCAGCGCGGTGTTCAACCAACGCTGCTGATCGGCGGTGGCGCCGGCATACACCGCCTGCCAAGGGCGGTAATACGCCGCGGGCGCGTACGCGATGTGCAGGGCCTCATGCGCCACGCCAGCGGCCCCCGGCGGGGTTGTTGCCACGCTGCGCCGACAGCCGCTGCCATAGGCCGCGCACCCTGCTGCCCACGGCAGGCACCAGGCGAACCAGCACCCACCCGCCCAGCAGCAGAAGCACGGCAATGCCGCCACAGGCCACGATCCAGCCCAGGGGCAGGTTGCGATCGGTACCGGCAGTCACCGCCAGCGTGCGCGGACCTTCCACCTCGGTCAGGATCACCGACACGTTGTCGTACTCGATGCCGTCGAAGGTATTGCGCAGGAAACGCTTCACCGACTGCAGCAGCACCTCCTCGTCGATCCCGGGATGGTGCGCGACCACCGCCGCCACGTGCATGCGGCGGCGTTCGGCGCGACGCCCTTCGGTACCCAGGTTGGCGTCGTAGTTCAGATGCACGCGGGTGGAGTGCACGCCGTCCAGCAGTTGCAGCGATTCCTCCAGCCGCTGTTCCACCGCGGAAATCAGCCGGGCACGTTCGCCCAGCGGGGTACTGACCAGGCTGTCAGCCGGGAACGACGCGGCCACCTGGCTGCGCGGGGCCGACGGCAGGTCGTTGCGCTGCATGAGCTCGATGGCTTCGGGCAGGTCGCGCGACGAAACGTTCACCTGGAAACCACCCTTGCCCACGTTGAGCTTGTCGGCATCGATATTGTGGCGAAGCAGTACGGCGATGACCTCGTTGGCCTGGCGCTCGTCCAGGCCCTCCAGCAGCGGCTTGCGCGCGCAGCCGGCCAGCAGCAGCAGCGCAAGCACGGGCAGCAGCAGGCGCCGGCCGCTCCAGCGGCGCAGCGCCGCCACGATAGGCAGCATGTTCATGACTTGAGCAACGTCTCCACGGTCTTGTTGGCGTGGTTGGCCAAGCCGGCGGCCACGATCATGCGCTTGGTGTAGTCAGCCAGGCTCAGCTGCAGTTCCAGCAGCGCCGCCGGGCTGGATGCGGTGGCCGGGTTGTTGCTGGCGGCCTGGATCGCCGCCAGGTCCTCGCCTGCGCCGACGTAGGTCCGGGCCAGGGCCTGGCTCATGCGATCGGACAGCGTTACGGCGCTGCCCTCCGCGACACCACTGGCGTCGATGTCGGTCGCGATCTGGGTTACTAGCACGGGGGAATTCTCCTGCGGGATGTGCCCGCGTGGGGTGCCGGCACCGGCGGCATGGCCACCGGTGCCGGTGCGTCATCAACCCAGGTTGCGGGCGTTCTGCTTCTGCATGTCCGACAGGCTCTTGGCCGAGTTCGACTGCAGGGTGCGGTAGGTCGTGTAGCCGGACAACGCAGTCTGGTACTTGGCCAGGTAGGCCGGGTTGGTCGGATCACCCTCGACGCCCCCCTCCTGGCCATCGCCGGCCAGGGCCTTGAAGGCCTCGTCAAGTTGCTCCTTCAACGTCGTGACGCCATGTCCTTCAGCCACAGCAGGATGCGGGTGATGGGTGTGGTCAGCTCGGCCGGAACGAACTGGTAGCGGCGTACCCGCGCGTACACCGCGCGCGCCACCGGGATGTCGCGCACCACCGGCACGCCGACCCGCTCGGCCAGGGCGATGACCTTGCGTGCGCGGTTGCCGCGCTCACGCAGCGACACGAACTGCAGGCCGGGGTAGTCGGGATGGATGTAGATGCCGACCGCGATGTGCGTGGGGTTGGCCAGGATCATCGAGGAGCCGGCGACGTCCGACTGGGTCTGCGCCGACAGCTCTTCGCCGATCTCGCGACGGCGCTGCTTGATCTCCGGGTTGCCGTTGTGGTCCTTGTGCTCCTGCTTGACCTCGTGCTTCTCCATGCGCATTTCGCGGATGTACAGCCGGTATTCGATGAACGCGGCCGCCAGTACGATCGGCGCCAGCACCGCCAGCAGCAGCGCCGTGCTGCGCCAGCCCACGCTGTGCCAGATCGCCCCGGCGGCCTTGTCCGGCATCTGCACCTGGGCGAACACGGTGGGCGCGAACAGCTTCCAGGCCAGGACCACGAACACCAGCCCGGCCAGCAGGTACAGGGTGGCAGTGATCACGCTCTTGACCGTCTTGAGCGAGAACAGGTTCTTGAAGCCGGAAATGGGGTTGACCCGGGCCAGGTCCACGCGCACCGCTTCGGCGGCGATGACGCCCCGGCTCTGCAGCAGCGACACCAGTACCGCCGCGACAATGGCGGTCGCACCCACCGGTACGGCAATCCACAGGAAGGCCACGGTGGCCTGCCATGCGGCTTCGGCCGGGGTCAGGGTGAAGCCGCGTTCGGCCATGCCGCGATAGAAGCCCTGCAGGGCACGGCTGGAGGTCATCGTGGCCAGTGCGATCAGCCCTGCCACCAGCATGGCGGCGGCGGCGAGATCCCGGCTGACGTAGCTCTTGCCTTTCTTCGACTCCTTCAGCAGGCGGTGCGGGGTGGGCTTTTCGGTTTTCATTGCGGCACCGCCATCAGCATCTGCAGGGCGTCGGTGCTGTCGCGGATCAGCGGCACGTGCTGGGCCAGCGTGGGCATCAGGTAGAACAGCAGGGCAATGAAGGCGATGTAGGACTTGACCGCCAGCGAGATCGAGAACGGGTTCATCTGCTGGGCAAAGCGCGACAGCACGCCGAGCAGCACTTCGACCAGGAACAGCAGCAGCAGCACCGGCAAAGCCATGCGCACCGCGCCGGCCAGCAGGACGCCGGCGAAGTCCTGCACGCGCGCCAGGTCCAGGGTCATGGCGCCGCCCATGGGAATGAGCAGGTAGCTGTCCTGGATCACTTCCAGCAGCACGATCATGCCGTCGGTGGCCAGGAACACCACCACGCTCATCAGCTGCAGCAGGTTCGAGGTCTCGGTGGCCTCCACGCCGCTGACCGGGTCCAGCATGGCGCCGATGCCGGCACCGCGCTGGTTGTCGACGATGGCGCCCATGCCGTGGAAGATGTGGAACGGCAGGGCGACCACCAGTCCGATGGCGCTGCCGATCAGCACTTCACGCAGCACCACGCCTGCGGTGGAGACGATGTCGGGCGGCACGATGGCGCCGGCCGTGGACGGCCACAGGCCGATCAATACCATCATGGTGACCACGGTGCGGGTCATCTTCGCCGGCATGACGCCGGGCGACAGGTACGGAATCCAGGCCAGGCACGCCCCGATCCGGGCCATGCCGAGCAGGGCGGTGACCCCATGGTCGCGGGCCAGCGCGACCAGTTCGACGTCGAGCGCGGAAAGCTGCACGTGCCTAGCCGGTCAGTGCGGTGTGCAGGGCCAGCCGGGCGAAGTCCAGCATGCGCGCGGACATCCACGCCATCAGCACCAGCAGGCAGGCGATCACTGCCAGCAGCTTGGCGCCGTACGGCATGGTCTGCACGATGGGCTGCATCACGTAGAACGCCAGCATCAGCGCCAGCGCGTTGAGCACCATGTTGGAGGGCACCTGCTGCAGGCCCAGGCCGTTGCGCAGCAGCACGAACACCACCGAGAACTTCAGGTAGCAGGTGCCGGCGGCGATCAGGAACGGAAGCAGCGCCGCCATCGACATGACCGCGATCAGCGAGATGTCGTTGTTGACGAAGTTCATGGCAGCACGGGCGCCTGCGCCAGTTGCACGCCCAGCTGGTCGCCAACCTGGACCAGTTCGCCGCGGGCGACGACCTGGCCGTTGACGCGCAGCTGCAGCTGCTTCCACGCGTCATGCGGCAGGTTGAAGACGGTGCCCGGCTGCAGGCCGTCCAGTTCAGCGATGGACTGCTGCAGTTGGCACAGCACCACGTCCACGGTGACCGGCAGGCGCCGGATGTCGATGCCGGTGGCGGTGGCGGTGCCGGACGGAGCCGGCTCGGGTGCGGCGGGTACGGCGAGGTCGGCGGTGGCGTCTTCGTCGTCGAGGAAATCGAAGGGTGTGTTCACGGAAATGGTCTCAAGGGTGAAATCGAAGGCGTACAGGCGACGGCGCGCGGTGCGTGCGACCGGGGCCAGCTGGTCGAGCAGCACCACCGCGCCGGGTGCGAGGGTGCGCAGGCGGTGCAGCGGCAACTGCAGGCGGGCGATGCCCAGTTCCACCGGCAGGCGCAGTGCGCGTGTGACCGGCGCAAGCGCCGACGAGGGAGCGGCGTCGATCTGTTCGATCCAGGCAGGCCCCTGCGCGGTCGGCAGGCACGGCTGCGGACCGTCGCCCAGGGCGAGCG
>NZ_CAUQPH010000211.1:0-4333 GCF_963519925.1 uncultured Stenotrophomonas sp.
CCGCTGCCTTCTCGGCGGCGGCACGGCGCGCGGCGGCACGCCGTTCGGCTTCGGCGCGGGCGGCGGCGGCACGCAGGTTGGCAAGCAGGGTTTCCAGTGCCTTGGCATCCTGGCCCAGCGCCTTTTCGCGTTCGCTGCGGTCCTTGTAGCGCTCGTCCAGGCTGGCCACGGTAGCGGCGCGGGTTCGACGGTCGTCGGCGAGGGTGGCGGCCTGCTGCTTCTGCTGCTGGCGGGTGCCTTCGAGTGCCTGCCGGCGCTCCACGATCTGGGCTTCCACCGTCTCCAGTTCGGTGAGGTCGGCGGTGAGTGCGCCGATCCGACGCGCGCGCTCGCGCTGCAGGTAGCGATGGTAGGCCAGGGTGCGGTTGGCATCGGCCACCCGGTCTTGGGAGAGCAGCAGCTTCAACGGTGCGTTGTTGCCGATCCGGTACGCCGCACGCAGCAGCGACGCCAGTTCTTCGCGCTGCGCCTGCAGCCCGGCCTGCAGTTGGCTGCGACGCTGCTGCAGTTCCTGCAATGCGCGGGTTTCGCGCTGCAGGGCGGTTTCGGTCTGGGCCAGCACGCGGCTGGTGCGCGCGACCTTTTCGTCGGCTTCGCGTAACTGGCGCGACGCCTGGCCACGCTGGCCCTCGAGGGTACGACGCTCCTGGGCCACGCCCTTCAGTTCGGTACGCAGCTTCTGCAGCTTGCGTTCGGCCTCCTTCGGATTCTGCGCGGCCACCGGTGCGGTGACTGCCAGCGCCGTCACTGCCAGCGCCAACAGTGCGGCCATCCAGCGCGGGGCACGGCCCGATCCGGCGGACGATTTGTTATGTCGACGTGAGGAGGAAGCGTTGTGGCGCAAGGGCTTTCCAGTGACTTCAGGCAGATGCGGATTGCAACGCTGCATGGTGACATTCCTGCAGGCGGCCTGCCAGCCGCATACCGGACGACGCACCCATGAAATCCCTCTCGCTCCCGCTGCTCCTGACCCTGACCCTGTGCTGTGGGTCGGCCTGGGCCGTGGATGACATCAGCAAGGTCAACGGCGCCATTTCCGCCGAGGCCGGTCGCGCTTATGGCGATCTCGAGACGGTCAATGGCGGCATCACGGTGGGGGCAGGCGCCACCGCGCGCAGCATCCAGACCGTCAATGGCGCCATCACCGTCCATGACGGCGCCAGCACCGGCAGCGTGTCCACGGTCAACGGCAAGATCGCACTGGGGCTGCGGGTGATGGCTGAAGGCAAGATTGAAACCGTCAATGGCCACATCTTCGTGGACCGCGGCAGCCAGATCGATGGCGGCGTGGAAAACGTGAACGGCAGCATCGGCCTGGTCGAGACCCGGGTCAGCAACAGCATCGAGACCGTCAACGGTGACATCACCGTGGGCGTCGGCTCACAGGTTGGCGGCGGCATCCACGTCGAAAGGCCGAGCTTCGGGATTTCGTTGAGTGCGCCGCGCAAGCCGCGGATCATCATCGGTCCGAACGCGTCGGTCGCCGGCGAGCTGCGCTTCGAACGCGAGGTGGTGCTGTACGTGCACCGCACCGCGTCGATCGGGCCGGTGGTGGGCGCCGAGGTTGTGCCCTTCGACACCGACACCGCGCCGCTCAATTGATACCCTTTTCACCGGTGCCCGCGCACCGGCCCTTTGTCTCCAGGAATCGATGATGTCCCGCAAACTTCTGTTGTGCCTGGCCGCCACTGCCGCATTGACCGCGTGCAAGGGCGAGACCGATGCCCCGGCCGCTGCGCCGGTGGCCGATACCGCACCGGCTGCCGCCGGCCATGCGTTCTCCGCCGACATCAATGCCGCCGACTTCGGCGAGCTGGTCAAGACGCTGTCGTCGGACGAGTTCGAGGGCCGCGCCCCGGGCAGCACCGGCGAAGAGCGCACGGTGAACTACATCCGTGACCAGATGCAGCGCATCGGGCTGCAGCCGGGCAACGGCGACAGCTGGTTCCAGGAGGTGGCGATGACCGAAACCACCGCCGACGAGAGCACGGTGCTGAAGCTGGACCAGGCCGGGAAGCAGCGCGACCTGAAGTTCGGGACCGACATGGTGATCGGTACCCGCAGCGGCCAGCAGGAAGTGAAGATCGACGGCAGCGAGCTGGTGTTCGTCGGTTACGGCGTGGACGCGCCGGAACAGAAGTGGAACGACTACGCCGGCCAGGACTGGAAGGGCAAGACCGTCGTGATGTTCGTCAACGACCCGGGCTTCCATGCCAATGACGACAAGCTGTTCGACGGCAAGCGCATGACCTATTACGGGCGCTGGACCTACAAGTTCGAGGAAGCGGCGCGCAAGGGCGCGGCGGCGGCGCTGATCGTGCATGACACCGCCGGCGCATCCTATGGCTGGGACGTGGTGAAGAATTCCTGGGCCGGCCCGCAGTACGACCTGCCGGCCAAGGACGATCCGGAACGGCGCCTGCCGGCCCAGGGCTGGCTGAGCGCCGATGCGGCGCGCCAGCTGTTTGCCGACGCCGGGCTGGACCTGGACCAGGCTTACAAGGACGCCAACAAGCGCGGCTTCAAGCCGGTCCCACTGAAGGGGAAGATCTCGCTGGACCTGAAGAGCACCATCGCTGAAAAGAAGTCGCGCAACGTGGTCGGTGTCCTGCCGGGCACCAAGCATGCCGACGAGGCGGTGCTGTACATGGCGCACTGGGACCACCTGGGCAAGCACGAGGGTGAGCAGGGCGACAACATCTACAACGGCGCGATCGACAATGCGACCGGTGTGGCCGGCATTCTGGAAATTGCCGACGTGATGGCGCATGAGCAGCCGGCGCCGGAGCGGTCGGTGGTGTTCCTGGCGGTGACGCTGGAAGAGTCTGGCTTGCTGGGCTCGAAGTACTACGTGAACCACCCGACCTTCCCGCTGGACAAGATTGCCGGGGTGATCAACATCGATGCGATGTCGGTGGCCGGTCGCGCCAAGGACATGACCGTTACCGGCTTCGGCAGTTCGGAGCTGGAGGACATCCTCAAGCCGCTGGCGGCGGAGCAGAACCGCACGCTGCATGGCGAGACGTCGGTGCAGAGCGGTTTCTACTTCCGTTCGGACCACTTCAACTTCGCCAAGGCCGGCGTTCCGGCCCTGTATGCCGACGGCGGCGAAGACCTGCTGGACGGCGGGTTGGACGCGGGCCGCAAGGCTGCGGAGGCCTATGGCCGCGACCGTTACCACGGGCCGAAGGACGAGTACGACCAGAGCACGTGGAAGCTGGACGGCACCGTGGAAGACCTGCAGCTGCTGCACGGCGTCGGCAAGGCGATCGCGGTGGGTGGCCAGTGGCCGAACTGGTACGAGGGCAACCCGTTCAAGGCCGCCCGCGACGAGATGATGAAGGGCAAGACCGAGGCGGCAGCGCCGAAGCCTGCGGCGAAGTAAGCCTGGTTTACAGGATGGGTTTGGAGGAAGCGGCGTCCATCGGGCGCCGCTTTTTTTCGTCATTTCGACGCCGAGGGCCAACGGGTCCAGCCGTAGCGGTACTCGCCGACCTTGCTGGCGAGTCCGGATCGGACCGGGTTCTCGATCAGGTAGTTCGCCTGGGTGAGCAGCGATTCGTCGGAGCGGATGCAGTGATCGTAAAAGCCGCGTTGCCATAGGGCGCCCTGGCTGCCGCGGTGCAGGTTCACTGCGCGCGAAGAGCGGGATTTGAAGGCCTGCACGCACCGGCTGATGTTGCCGTTGCCCAGTTGCATGAGCCAGTGAACGTGGTCGGGCATGACCACCCAGGCGAGCGTACGAGAGCGGTGTTCGCGGTCGGAGCAGCGCAGCGCCTCGACCACGCATTCAACGGTGGCGTCGTCGACGAACAGGGATTCGCGGCCGGCCACGACGGTGGTGAGCATGTAGTACGCCCCTTGCATGGAGCGGCGGCCGATAAGAAGACGTGGGCTGGACATGGCCACAGGGTGCTGCCTCCCCGGGACCTGTTGTATCCGGGAAGTCTCAATCGCCCTGTCAGACAACGCGGGTTGGGTCGCATCCCAACCGACGATGCGCATGGATGCATGAGTGGTGCGGCCGCAGGACGCGGATGAGCACCACCGCCGGGGTGGTGATTACCCCATTGGGGCATGACCACGAACGCAGCGAGACGTTTTCGGGGTGGGTTCATGCGTCACCGTGCCGATCACCGTTATCGGCGGTCGTTTGGGAACCGACCCTACCGCGTGCCCGGCACGGATCCGGCTGTGCCCGGAACGGATCCGGCCGTGCCCGGAACGGATCCGGGCGGTAGGTGCCGACCGTTGGTCGGCACGCCTGCGCCGGGCGGCGCAAAGAAAAAACCCCGCTGCGTGAGCAGCGGGGTTTTTGGGTGTAAACCCTGGC
>NZ_CAUQPH010000212.1:0-4274 GCF_963519925.1 uncultured Stenotrophomonas sp.
GCCCGTGCCCGCCGAGGCCCTGTTGGACTGGCTGGTCGGGGAGGGGGCGAAGAACGAAGGGCGCGACCCCGAGCGCGAAGCGCAGTGGTTGCTGCAGGCCGTGGCGGCGCGACCCGATGATGCGGCCCTGCTGGACGTGGCGGCGTCGGCGCTGGCGGCCTGCGGTGCCGACGAGGAGGCGCTGGCCCTGCTGTGGGCGTTCGTGCAGCGCCACCCGCACGAAGATGCCTCCCCGGCCTATTCGTTGATGCGGCTGCTGGTGCAGCGTGGCGACCTGGGCGAGCTGGAACGGCTGGTGCAGCACTACCAGGCGCAGGTGCCGGTGTTCGCGCTGTGGTGCCAGGCGCAGATCGCGCAGAAGCAGTCCGACTGGGCCGCGCTGGAGCAGGCCTGCTCGGCGCTGCTGGCGCTGTCGCCCGGTTCGCACGGCGCGCGCAACCTGCTGGCGATGGCCCTGATGGCCATGCAGCGCTTCCCGGACGCCGCCGCGCAGTACCGCCACCTCACCGAGGTCCTGGAGGAACCGCGCAGCGCACACTGGGACCATATGACGGCAGCCAGCGCGGCTCGCGACTGGGCGGCCGTGCGGACGTCGGCCGCCGCAGTCGGCATGGAACTGGACAGCACCGAAGGCCCCGTCGAAGAGAACTTCGGCTGGGTGATCATCCGCTGCATGGACGGTGGCGACCCGATCGAGTACTACGCGCGCCGGACCGGCCCAGTCACCGCGCGCATCGTCGAGAACGCGCCAGCCAACCGGCGCCAGCGTGTGGACGACTGGGTGGTGTTCGACGCCGAACTGGTGCATCCGGCACCGGAGGATGAAGAGGAACGCAGTCGCTTCATGCCTACCTATGCCGAGGTCCACCTGCTGGAAAGCGGCGGGCATGCGGCGAGCTGGCTGGTGGATGGTGTGCATCCGGGCGAGGAGGCCTGGGCGGCATTCTCCGATGCGGTCAAGGACCGCGGCTGGAAGCTGTGGACCCACAGCGCGGACGACTACCAGCTTGCCGACACCCAGGCCGACGGCGAGACGCTGCCGGGGGTGCTGTTCACGATAGCGCAGCCACAGGAGGCGCCCCCCCTGGCGCTGCACCGGTTCCTGCTCGAGGCCACCGCTGGCTGGCCGCATCGGATGTGCTGGCTGCGCCTGGCCGAAGCCTGCGGCCAGGACGAGCAGCGACACCTCGATGTGATCGCACGGTACGGCCTGTAAGCGGCGCAGCGTGCGCGCCGCGGGACGTGATCAGCGCGCGCGCCCGAACACCAGTTCGATCACGAACTGGCTGCCGAAGAATGCCAGCAGCAGCAGCGCCATGGCGGTGAGCGTCCAGTGCACCGCCTTGGCGCCGCGCCAGCCATACCAGCGGCGACCAATCAGCAGCGTGCCGAACACGATCCACGACAGCACGCTCAGCACGGTCTTGTGCACCAGCTTCTGCGCGAGCAGGTCGTCCACGAACAGCACACCGGTGACCAGGGTCAGCGTGAGCAGCGCGAAGCCCACCGCGATCACCCGGAACAACAGGGCTTCCAGGTCCGCCAGCGGCGGCAGGGCGCGCAGCCACGGGCGGAAGTCGCGGCGGCGCAGGGCGCGTTCCTGCAGCCACAGCATGATCGCCAGCAGCGCGGCCACGCTCAGCGTGGCGTAGGCCAGCAGCGCCATCCAGGCATGGGTGGCCAGCTGCCAACCCAGCGGTCGGCTCGGCGCATGGCCGTAACCGTGGTACACGCACAGCACCGCGGCGGCCATCGGGAACACCAGCACGCCCAGTGCCGCCATGCGCCCGCGCGCGGCCACCAGCGAGGTCAGCCAGGCCATGCCCAGCCCCACCAGCGACAACGCGGCGAAGAAATGCATGTCCGGCCCGCCACTGGTGCGCAGGGCCACCAGTGCGTGGTAGCTGCCATGCAGGACCATCGCCGGCACCGCCGGCCACAGCCAGCCCGGCGAGCGGGCGGCGTCATCGCGCACCACCGCCCGCACCAGCAGGGCGGTGGCGACCAGGTAAAGCAGGGTGGCGATGAGAACGATTGTCATCGTTCCAGTTTCGCATACCGCGGGCCGCTAGCGATGCCCGCGTTGCCGGGCTCCGCCCGGCAACGTGGACCCCGCTATACTGTTGGTCTCTTTGTCTTTCGTTACTGAACAGGTTGCCTCCATGTTCGAGTCCCTGACCCAGCGCCTCTCCGGCACCATCGAGCGGCTGCGTGGCCGCGGTCGCCTCACCGAGGAAAACATCCGCGAGGCCACCCGCGAAGTCCGCATCGCGCTGCTGGAAGCCGACGTCGCCCTGCCGGTCGTGCAGGCGCTGGTCGAGCGCATCAAGGTGCGCGCGGTCGGCCAGGAAGTGCTCAAGTCGCTGACCCCGGGCCAGGCGCTGATCAAGATCGTGCGCGACGAGCTGACCGCGGTGATGGGCTCGGCCGCCTCGGACCTGAACCTCAACGTGCCGGCGCCGGCGATCATCCTGATGGCCGGCCTGCAGGGTGCGGGCAAGACCACCACGGTGGGCAAGCTGGCCAAGCACCTGAAGGAAAAGCGCAAGAAGAAGGTGATGGTGGTGTCGGCCGACGTGTACCGTCCGGCCGCGATCGAGCAGTTGAAGACCCTGGCCGACCAGGTCGGCGTGCTGTTCTTCCCGTCCAGCGCCGACCAGAAGCCGGAAGCCATCGTGCGCGCGGCGATCGACGACGCACGCAAGTCGTTCGTGGACGTGCTGCTGGTCGATACCGCCGGCCGCCTGGCCATCGACGAGGCCATGATGGCCGAGATCAAGGCCCTGCATGCGGCGGTCAATCCGGCCGAAACCCTGTTCGTGGTCGATGCGATGACCGGCCAGGACGCGGCCAATACCGCCAAGGCCTTCGGTGAAGCGCTGCCGCTGACCGGCGTGGTGCTGACCAAGACCGACGGCGACGCCCGTGGCGGTGCCGCGCTGAGCGTGCGCTACATCACCGGCAAGCCGATCAAGTTCGTTGGTGTCAGCGAAAAGCCCGACGGCCTGGACGTGTTCCACCCCGACCGTATCGCCAGCCGCATCCTGGACATGGGCGACGTGCTGTCGCTGGTGGAGCAGGTCGAGCAGCAGGTCGACAAGGACAAGGCGCAGAAGCTGGCCGAGAAGGTCGCCAAGGGCAAGAAGTTCGACCTGAACGACATGCGCGACCAGCTGGAGCAGATGCAGAACATGGGCGGCATCGGCGGCCTGATGGACAAGCTGCCGGGCCTGGGCCAGATTCCCGAGCACCTCAAGCAGCAGGTCAGCCAAGGCAAGGAAGTGCCGCGCATGATCGCCATCATCAATTCGATGACCAAGAAGGAACGGCGCAATCCGGGTCTGCTCAATGGCTCGCGCCGCGCCCGCATCGCCCGCGGCTCCGGCCTGACCCCGGCCGACGTCAACAAGCTGATGAAGCAGTATCAGCAGATGGAAAAGATGATGAGCAAGATGGCCGGTGGCGGCATGAAGGGCATGATGCGCAGCATGAAGGGCATGATGGGCGCCATGGGCGGCCGCGGCGGCCTGCCGTTCCGCTGATCAAGGCGCCGGTCGTCGGTCCGCCCGCGTAGCGACACGCCATGCGTGTCCCCGGAACGACGGGGGTATCCTGTACCCCGTCGACCCCCAAGGTGCGCCCCGCATGACCGACCCGCGAATCCTCGAACGCACCGACAGCTTCTGTCGGCGTTTTTCATTGCAGTCCCCGATCCTGCTTGCCCCCATGGCCGGCGCCTGCCCGGTGCCGCTTTCGGCTGTGCTGGCCAACGCCGGCAGCATGGGCGCGATGGGCGCGGTGCTGTCGCAGCCGCAGGACATCGTGGCGTGGATGGATGCGTTCCGCGCACAGTCCAGCGGCCCGGCGCAGGTCAATGTGTGGATTCCGGACGCACCGCCGCTGCGTGACGCCGGCGCCGAAGCAGCCACCCGTACCTTCCTCGCGCAATGGGGCCCTGAAGTTCCGGCCGAAGCCGCCGACGCCGGCCCGGCCGATTTCGACGCGCAGTTCGATGCACTCATCGCCGCCAAACCCGCGGTCGCCTCCACCATCATGGGCGTCTTCACCGCCGCCCAGGTGCAGCGCCTGAAGGACGCCGGCATCGCCTGGTTCGCCTGCGCCACCACCCTGGCCGAGGCCCTGGCGGCCGAAGCGGCCGGGGCGGACGCGGTAGTGGCGCAGGGCTTCGAGGCCGGTGGCCATCGCGGCGCGTTCGATCCGGCAGCGGCCGAGCGTCAGCTGGTGGGGCTGTTCGCGCTGGTGCCGCGCCTGGC
>NZ_CAUQPH010000213.1:0-4262 GCF_963519925.1 uncultured Stenotrophomonas sp.
GTGTTCTTGAGCAGGGTTTCAACAGCCGCCGGCGACAGCGCGGTCGGCGCGACCGACTGCACCAGCGCGACCACGCCGGCCACGTGCGGCGCCGCCATCGAGGTGCCGTTGTACGACGCGTAGGACGCGCTGCCCGGCACCGTGGTGCCGCTGTTGAGCGTGGACAGGATCGCCTGGCCCGGCGCCGACACGTCGATGCCGGTACCGTAGTTGGAGAAGCTGGCGCGCGCGCCGGCCGAGGTGGTGGCTGCTACCGCGATCACGTTGGCGCAGTTGGCCGGCACCGCCGAGGACACGTTGGTGTTGCTGTTGCCGGCCGCCACCACCACGGTGGTGCCGCGCGACACCGCGCCATTGATCGCGTTCTGGTAGGTGGCCGAGCAGCTGCCGCTGCCGCCCAGCGACATGTTGATCACCTCGGCCGGGTTGGCGTTGGCCGGGACGCCGCTGACCGTGCCGCCCGAGGCCCACACGATCGCATCGGCGATGTCGGAGGTGTAGCCGCCGCACTTGCCCAGCACGCGTACCGGCACGACCTTGGCGTTGTAGGCGGTACCGGCCACGCCGGTGCTGTTGTTGGTCACCGCCGCGATGGTCCCGGCGACATGGGTGCCGTGCCAGCTGGAGTTGGCGGCCGGATAGCCGGCGCCGCATTCATTGGCACCGTACCAGTCGCCTTCGTCGTTGGCGTTGTTGTCACGCCCGCCGCCGTCGCGCGCCATCGCCGCGTCGCTGATGAAGTCGTAGCCGGGCAGGATGTTGGCGTTGAGGTCGGCATGGCTGGTGATGCCGGTGTCGATCACGGCGACCACCACGCCGGTGCCGGTCGCCTTGTCCCAGGCCGGACGTACGTTGATCGACGCATTGCTGGTGCCGAAGCCCCACTGCTCGGACAGGCGCGCGTCGTTCGGGGTCAGCGTGGCGCGCATCAGCTGGTCGACTTCGACGTATTCCACGTTCGGGTCGGCGGCCAGGCGACGCATCAGCAGTTCCGACTCGGCAACGTCCAGCGGGCGGTCGGCCTTGACCACGGTCGGACCGATCGCCAGCGTGCGCAGCTTCTGCAGGCCCAGCGCGCGCCCCTGCGCTGCCGGCACCGCCGCCGCTGCGGCCTTGAGCGAGCTGGCCAATGCGGTCGGCGTGGCCACGTCGGTGGCGCCGTCCTTGTACTTCACGATGAAGCGCTGGTGGGTGGGCGCGGAGGCCAGGCCACTCAGCTGCACGTCGCCGGCGAATGCCGGGGCGGCCAGCAACAGGGTCGAAAGAACCGAACCACCGAGTACAACCACTGCACGCTGACGCAGACGCTGCGGATCGTTAGACATCGGAATTCCCTTTAAGTCGAGAGGAGCCGTCGATGCGGCGAAAGTCGGTTCGATCCGTCGCTGGAGACAGATGGCTTGAATCGAACCTGGAAGACGGATCGGTTTCCCCTGAGTAACCGCCCGATCCCGGACGCTAGTGGTTCGGCCCCACTGCAACAATGTTTCAGCCCGCTTTCAGGGTTGTGAAAAGTTAGATCTGAGACTTTCCGGGTCAAAGGTTTGTGAATGTGAAGGAATGGGGCGGTAGCGGAACGGTCATTGCGGATGTAATTCGTGTCCTGCGTCACTGTCTCGTGCGTCAACGGCAAGACATTGCTTGCGCAACAACGGGTTAGCGGGGTTTAGATCGTTTCAGAGGACGGACCCAGCGGCACGCCAGCCACGCAGGGCGTGGCTCTACGCGGCAGGTGTGCGAGCCATGCGGGGGGCGCGGCGGGTGTGCGAGCCATGCAGGGGCGCGGCAGGTGTGCCAGCAACGCAGGGCGTGGCTCTACCGGGTGAGGCAGCGGCTTGATGGGTAGCGCCACGCCCTGCGTGGCTGTACCTGCCCGACGGCCATGAAAAAGGCCCGCCTGTTGCCAGGCGGGCCTTGGATGCATGCGATGTCTGCCGGGATCAGCCGTCCAGGCGCACCAGCCAGCCGTGGCGATCCGGCAGGCGGCCGTACTGGATGTCGGTCAGCTCCTTGCGCAGCGACATCGTCACTTCGCCGGCCGGGGCGCCGAGGTCGCCCACCGAGAAGCCTTCGCCCTTGAGCTGGCCGATCGGGGTCACCACGGCAGCGGTGCCGCAGGCGAATACTTCGGCGATCTCGCCGGAGGCCACGCCCTGCTTCCACTCGTCGATGCTGACCTTGCGCTCTTCGACCTTCATGCCGCGGTCCCGCGCCAGCTGCAGGATGCTTTCGCGGGTGATGCCTTCGAGGATGCTGCCGGACAGCTCCGGGGTCACCAGGGTGCCGTCCTTGTAAACCAGGAACACATTCATGCCACCCAGTTCTTCCAGGTATTTGCCTTCAACCGGATCCAGGAACAGCACCTGCGAGCAGCCCTGGGCCTGGGCCTTCTGCTGCGGCAGCAGCGAGGCGGCGTAGTTGCCACCGCACTTGGCCGCGCCGGTGCCGCCCTTGGCCGCACGCGCGTATTCGGTCGACAGCCAGATCGCCACCGGGGCCACGCCCTTGGCGAAGTAGGGACCGGCCGGGCTGGCGATCACGTAGTAGCCGGCCTTCTGCGCGCCGCGCACGCCCAGGAAGGCTTCATCGCCGATCATGAACGGACGGAAGTACAGGCTGGATTCGTCGGCCGACGGCACCCAGTTGGCATCCACCGCGATCAGCTGGCGCAGCGATTCGACGAAGATGTCCACCGGCAGCTCCGGCAGCGCCAGGCGCTGCGCCGAACGCTGCAGGCGGCGGCCATTGGCGTCCGGGCGGAAGGTCCAGATCGAGCCGTCGGCGTGGCGGTAGGCCTTGATGCCTTCGAAGATCTCCTGGCCGTAATGCAGCACCGCGGCGGCCGGGTCCAGCTGCAGCGGGCCGTACGGGCGCACGCTGGCGTCGTGCCAGCCGGTGTCCTTGTCCCAGCGTACTTCCACCATGTGGTCGGTGAAATGCAGACCAAAACCCGGCGCGGCGAGGATGCGATCACGCTCTTCGCTGCTGCGCGGCTGGGCGGAACGGGTGGTGGTGAAGCTCACGGAAGACTGGGACACCGGATGATTCCTGTTCTGGTTACGGGGTACGCATCAATTACAGCATGCCGGTTTCGAGCCGGGCGGCTTCGGACATCATGTGCTTGCCCCACGGCGGGTCGAACACCAGTTCGACATCGGCCTCGGCGACGGTCGGGATCATTTCCAGCTTGCTGCGCACGTCATCGACCAGGATGTCGCCCATGCCGCAGCCGGGCGCGGTGAGGGTCATGGTGACATCAACCTCGCGCTGGCCGTCGTCCAAGTGCTTGAGCTCCACCTCATAGACCAGGCCGAGGTCGACGATGTTGAACGGGATCTCGGGGTCGAAACAGGTGCGCAGCTGCTGCCACACCAGCTTTTCGACCTCCTCGTCGGAGGCGTCGGCGGGCAGTTCCAGCGCCGGCGGCGCTTCCTTGCCGATGGCGTCGCCATCCTTGCCGGCGATGCGGAACAGATTGCCTTCGACGAACACGGTATAGCTGCCGCCCAGCGCCTGGGTGATGTACCCGTAGCTGCCGGCAGGCAGGGTGACCGTTTCGCCCTGCGGGACCATGACGGCCTCGCAGTCGCGTTCGAAGTGGACGGGTTCGCTGCTACGGGAGTACATGTGGATCGATATGGGGTCGCGGCCAATTCCCGCAAGGTGTCCATTTTAGCCCAGTGGCCGCCCACGCGCCGGTCACCCCGCAAGCCGGTATCCTGTGGGCATCGAAAGGAACACTGCATGCCGCCCACCTCTGCGTCCGCCCGGTCCCTTGCCTGGGTCTGGTCCCCCCTGCTGCTGCTTGGAATCGTCACGGCCACGCTGGCCTGGTTGGTCATCGCATTGCTGAGTGGTCGCCAGGCCGGCTGGATGGCAGTCCTTGCGGCGCTGGAGCTGGGTTTCATGCTGCGCCTGGGCAAACTGCGGGCCGGACCGCTGCGGGTCGGATTGACGGTCGCCGGTACCCTGCTGGTGGCGCTGGCGGCCAACTGGGGCATCGCTTCGGCCTACCTGGGCGGCTCGATGGGGCTGGACCCGTGGAATTCAGCGTTGCGCATGGGGCCGTTCATGGCGGCGACGCTGATCCAGCTGGCCAACGGGGCAGCCGAGTGGCTGTGGCTGGGCGTGGGCCTGGTGGTTGGGTGGTGGATTTCCCGATAGCGTCAGACGGAATGCGAGGGCCGGGCCACGGGCCGCCCTACCCGTGGGATTAAACATAACCGAGGATTGATACACATAACAAAGGGCCCCTAACAAAT
>NZ_CAUQPH010000214.1:0-4140 GCF_963519925.1 uncultured Stenotrophomonas sp.
CCTCCGGCCAGCGCGTGCTGGCCGCGCCGGTACGCGTGCTGATGGTGCTGGCCATGCTGGTGGCGGTCTATTGGCAACTCGGCGCGCGGCCGGGCCGCGATACCGGCTGCGCGCTGCTGGCGGCCATGCTGGCCCTCAAGTCGAGCGAGCTGCGCAGCCTGCGCGACGCGCGCAGCCTGCTGGGATTCGCGCTGTTCGCGCCGTTCGCCGCCTTCCTGCTCGACCAGGGCCCGGTCACCATGGGCCTGGCGATGCTGGCCGCGCTGGCCATCCTGCTCACCCTGCAACGTCTGGCGCATGCCGAAGGCGAAGCGCCCGATGCGGCATTGGGCGGCCAGCTGCGCGGGATCGGCAGGTTGCTGGCCCTGGGCCTGCCGCTGGCGCTGGCCGCGTTCTGGCTGTTCCCGCGCCTGAGCGAGCCGCTGTGGGGCCTGCCCGACCGCGCCGTGGGCAAACCCGGCCTGTCCGACCAGATGGACCCGTCCGAATGGCTGGACCTGATGGCCGACGATGCTACCGCATTGCGGGTGACCTTCTTCGGCGCCGTGCCCGCGCCGGAACAACGCTACTGGCGTGGCCCGGTCATGACCCATTTCGACGGTCGTCGCTGGGAACGCCAGCCTTTCAGCGACCGCCGGCCACCCGCCGCAGTACCCCGCGCCGGGCAGGGGTGGGACTACCAGATCGATTACGAGCCCACCGACCGGCGCCAGCTGGTCGCACTGGACCTGCCGCTGCGCGCCCCGGCCGGCGCCACCCTCGGCGGCGACTACAGCCTGCGCAGCGACCAGAACCTGTCATCGCTGACCCGCTGGCACCTGCAATCGGCAGCGCCTGCGGCCCATGTCGAACCGCTTGACCGGTTCCTGCGCCGCGAGGCGCTGCAGCTGCCGGAAGGCTTCAACCCGCGCACGGCGGCGCTGGGCCGGCAGTGGCGGCAGGAGGCGGGCGACAACGACGCGGCGATCGTGTCGCGTGCGCTTGAATGGGTGCGCTCGTCCTTTGCCTACACCCTGGAAACCGAGGAACCCGGCCGCGACAGCGTGGATGAATTCCTGTTCGACCAGCAGGCCGGCTACTGCCAGCACTTCAGCTCCTCATTCGTGGTGCTGATGCGCAACGCCGGCATACCCGCCCGGGTGGTGACCGGCTTTGCCGGCGGCCAGCGCAACCCGTACGGCGACTACTTCGTGGTGCGCCGGATGGACGCGCATGCCTGGGCCGAAGTGTGGTTGCCGCAGCGCGGCTGGGTGCGGGTGGACCCGACCGCCGCCGTGGCGCCCGAGCGCATCTACGACACCCTGGAAGACCGCCTTGGCGCCGGCGCCGGCACTGCCCTCGAGGACCGCTGGGTGCAGCTGGGCCAGGTCAGCGATCTGCTGCGCCGTGGCTGGAACGACCTGGTGCTTTCGTTCGACGCTACCCGGCAGCGCCAGTTGCTGCGGCCCCTGGGCATCGACAACCTGCAGCCGGCGCAGCTGGTGGGCATTTTCATTGCCTTCGCAGGCGGTGCGCTAGGGTGGATGGCATGGCTGCTGGCCCGCGGGGAACGCGAACGCGATCCGCTGCTGCGGGCCTGGCACCGGCTGGGGCGGCGTTACGCGCGGCATGGCCTGGCCAGGGATACCGCAGAGACCGCCACGGACTGGGCGCAGCGCGTCCACCGGCAGCGCCCCGACCCGGCGCTGATTTCGCTCAGCCACCGTTTCGTCCAGGCGCGCTACGCTGGCGCTGAGCTCGACCCTTCACTCGTGCGCGACCTGCACAGGCATCGCCCGTCCACCGGAGCAACCTCATGAACGTCAAGATCCTGCTTCCCCTTGCCGCGTCGCTGGCGCTGGCCGCCTGTGCCACCGCGCCCAAACCACTGCAGGGACAGTTCAGCGTGGTCAGCCCGCGCGATTCGGTCGCCACCCAGCAGGTCGGCACCCCGGTCCGCTGGGGCGGCCGCATCATCGAAACCACCCCGGGCCAGGGCCAGACCTGCTTCCAGCTGCTGTCGCGCCCGCTCAATGGCAGCGGCCGCCCCAACACCTCCTCCAACGACGCCAGCGACGGCCGCTTCGTGGCCTGCCGCGCCGGGTTCTACGACCCGGCGGTGTTCGAAGCCGGACGCGACGTGACCTTCATCGGCAAGATCGCCGGGTATGAGAACACCCGCATCGGCGACTATGACTACCGCCTGCCGAAGCTGGAAGCGGACGTGGTCTACCTGTGGCCGGAACAGCGCGAAGTCGATGTGGTGCCGGTCTACCCGTACGGCCCGTGGGGCCCGGGCTGGGGTCCGGGCTGGGGCTACCGCGGCTGGGGCTGGTGGTAGTAACCCACCCCGGTAGGTGAAAAAGCCGCCCCGAAGGGCGGCTTTTTTCATGCGCCGAAATGCCCCAGCGGCGCACCCGCCAACAGATGCATATGGATATGGAACACCGTCTGCCCGGCATGCTCGCGGCAGTTCATGACGATCCGGTAGCCGTCCTGGGCAAAGCCCTCGCGCCGCGCGTACTCCGCCGCGGCCAGCGCCAGCTTGCCGATCAGGTGCGCCTGCCCGGGCTGCACGTCGTCCAGCGTGGGAATGGCGTCGTTCTTCGGAATGAACAACACGTGCACCGGCGCCTGCGGCGCGATGTCCTTGAACCCCAGCACCTCATCGTCTTCGTAGACGATGGTGGCGGGAATCTCGCGGCGGATGATCTTTCCGAACAGGGTGTCCTGGGTCATTGCGTCACCTGATGTCTGCGTGGGCCGGCCAACGGCCGGCACTACCGGTTAGGTTGCTTCGGTGCGGGTGCCGAACGCGTGCGACAGCGTGCCGCGATCGACGTACTCGAGTTCGCCGCCGAGCGGCAGCCCCTGCGCCAGCCGGCTGGGGCGCACCTTGTGCGCGCGCGCCAGCTGCGCCAGGTAATGCGCGGTCGCCTCGCCTTCCACCGTCGCGCTGGTGGCGATGATCAGCTCCTGCACCTCACCCTGCCCCAGCCGCGCTTCCAGCTGGTCCAGGCCAAGTTCGCGCGGGCCGACGCCATCCAGCGGCGACAAGCGCCCCTGCAGCACGAAGTACACGCCGCGGAAGCCGGTGGCGGTTTCAATCGCCAGCCGGTCGGCGGGCGATTCCACCGCGCACAGCTGCTGGCGCTCGCGGCTGCCATTGGCGCACACCGCGCAGACCTCGGTTTCGCTGAAGTCGCGGCACTGCGCGCAGTGGCCGATGCGTTCGATCGCCTTGGCCAGCACCTCGGCCAGCTTCTGGCCACCGGCGCGTTCGCGTTCGAGCACGTGGTACGCCATGCGCTGGGCGGTCTTCTGGCCCACCCCCGGCAGCACCCGGAAGGCCTCGATCAGCTGTTCGAGCAGGGGCAGGCTCACGCTTAGAACGGCAGCTTCATGCCGGGCGGCAGCTGCATGCCGGCGGTTGCCGAACCCATGCGGTTCTTCGACTCGGCGTCGATCTTGTTGGACGCGTCGTTGAACGCGGCCGCCACCAGGTCTTCGGTCATTTCCGCATCGGACAGGATCGACGGGTCGATGCGTACCTTGCGGCATTCCTTGGCGCCGGTCAGGGTCACGCTGACCATGCCGCCACCGGCACTGCCGGTCACTTCCAGCTTGGCGAGTTCTTCCTGGGCCTTCTGCAGGTTTTCCTGCATCTTCTGGGCCTGCTGCATCAGTTGGGCGATGTTGCCGCGCATGTCGTATTACTCTTCAAAAGGACGGATGGAATCGGTCACGACCCGGGCGCCATGCTGCTGGATCAGCAGCTGCACCGATGGGTCGGCCATGAAAGCAGCTTCGGCCGCCTGCTGGCGTTCGCCGCGCTGGCGGTCGGACCGCTGGTGCAGCGTTTCTGCCTCGGCACTGCCGTGTTCGATCACGATCCGCGGGGTCATCCCGAGCGGGCCGGACAGCGCCTCGGTCAGCGCCGCCAGCGAACGATCCGAACACAGGTACTCAAATCCGGGCGATACGGCGAGTTTCAAGACGCCGCGCTCGAATCCGACGAACGCCGCATGCGCGGCCAGCTGCCGCGATGGGCCGTTCAGCTGGCTCTGCGCGACCAGCTCCAGCCAGGTTTCGGCGGACTGCAGCGTGACCGTGCCGGTGGCCGCAGCGGCGACCGCCGGCGGCGGCGTCACCGCGAAACCC
>NZ_CAUQPH010000215.1:0-4139 GCF_963519925.1 uncultured Stenotrophomonas sp.
CCCGGCGTCGGCCGGAGGCCGACACCTCCTCCTTTACTTCGCCTCCAAGGGTATGCCGCCCCGGCACTCGATCCACCGGCGTTGTCCTGGCTTCGCTTTGCCCGCGCGTGCCGGAAGCCTTGCCCCGTCGCGGCCGGTAGGCTCCTGGCAAAGTAAAGGAGGAGGGGGCGGCCGCAGGCCGGCGCCGGGGGACATTTGCACAGGGGCCTGCCGGCCGCGGCGGGCTCCCCACGCTCGTAGCGAAGTCGATCGAAGCCATTGCCCCACGCTTCTACAAAAAAAAGCGCGGACCTTTCGATCCGCGCCGCTGGTGCCGCCAGGGGGAGAGAGGACCTGGCGACACCGATGCCGCGTTGTGTACCGACCAACGGTCGGTACATACCGGTTGGGTCACGACCGTTGGTCGTGACGCACCACGATCAATATTTCAGGTTCTGCGACCAGTAGGTCTCGATCTGCTTGACCAAGGCGTCCGGCAGCGGCACGTAGTCGAGCTGCTTGGCCTGGGCGTCGCCGTTCTTGTAGATCCAGCGGAAGAATTCCTGGGCGGACTTGGCGCCGGCCGCGTTCTTCGGCTGCTTCTGCACCAGGATGAAGTTGGTGGCGGTGATCGGCCATGCTTCGGCACCCGGGGCATTGGTCATGACCAGGTAGAAGTCCTTGGCGTTCGCCCAGTCGGCGCTGGCGGCAGCGGCGGAGAACGATGCGTCGCTCGGCTGCACGACCTTGCCCGACGCGTTCTTCATAGCGGTGTAGGCCAGCTTGTTCTGCAGCGCGTAGGACAGTTCGACGTAGCCGATGCCGCCCTTGATCTGCTTCACGTAGGCGGCCACGCCTTCGTTGCCCTTGCCGCCGATGCCGGCCGGCCACTGGACCGAGGTGCCTTCACCGACCTTGCTCTTCCAGTCCGGGCTGACCTTGGACAGGTAGTTGACGAAGTTGAAGGTGGTGCCCGAGCCGTCGGAGCGGTGCACGATGGTGATCTTCTGGTTCGGCAGGGTGACGCCCGGGTTCAGGGCGGCAATCGCCGGGTCGTTCCAGGTCTTGGTCTTGCCGAGGAAGATGTTGGCCAGGGTCGGGCCGTCCAGCTTCAGCTGCCCCGGGGTGATGCCCGGAACGTTGACCACCGGCACCACGCCGCCGATCACCGACGGGAACTGCGCCAGCCCGGCCGAGGCCAGCTCTTCCGGCTTCAGCGGGGCGTCGGAGGAGCCGAAATCAACGGTCTTGGCCTTGATCTGGGCAATGCCGCCGCCCGAGCCGATCGACTGGTAATTGACCTTCTTGCCGGTGGCGGCGTTGTAATCGGCCGACCACTTGGACATGACCGGGTAGATGAACGATGCGCCCGCGCCGGTCACATCGGCGGCATTGGCGGCGAACACGGACGACGCGGCGAGGACGGCAACGGCGGCGCGCGACTTGAAGGCGTGGATCACGGGTGGCTCCTGGGATGGATGGTGGTGCGGGGTTTCCCGCCCGGTGCCTATTCCATAACGGTTCAATGACAGCGCGACGTCTGTCATATGACGGCCGCATGACATGGATGGCGGGTGGTTGCAGCCACGCAGGGCGTGGCTCTACGGCGGGGGGCGGGGTTTGGTTGGTCGGTGGTTCCAGCCACGCAGGGCGTGGCTCTACGGGGGGCGGGCGGGGCTTGGTTGGTCGGTGGTTCCAGCCACGCAGGGCGTGGCTCTACGGCGGGCGGGCGGGGTTTGGTTGGTCGGTGGTCCAGCCACGCAGGGCGTGGCTCTACGGTCCGCGTGTGGGTTGGTTGGTCGGTGGTCCAGCCACGCAGGGCGTGGCTCTACGGTCCGTGTGTGGGCCCGGTAGGGTCGGTCGACAGACGACCGCCGTGAACTGTTCAACGCCCGGTAACGCATGGACATGGAACAAAGAAAGGGCGCAGCCCAAGCTGCGCCCTCTTGATCAAACCGGTGCCGCGAGACTTACCAGAAGAACTGCAGGCGGGCTTCCAGGATGTTCGGATCGTCGTTGACGAAGGTACGGCTGGCCGAGCTGTACTTCTTGCTGTCGACCATCACGTAGTTCAGCGCGAACTTGGTGTTGGAGCGCCAGTAGTAGTTCACGCCCACGGTCCAGATGTCCATCTTGCCACCCAGCACGCCGTCCACGATCGGCGGGCGACCGGCAACCGGGTTGGCGTTGAGATGACCGTCGTCCAGGTTCATCGAGTCGTAACGCGCACCCAGCTGCCACATGCCGCGGCCCGGCTCGTCCGGCAGGCCGGTGGTCGGCACGCCGCTCTTGTAGCCCCAGCTTTCACCGGTGATGTTCCACAGGCCGCTGACGTAGAAGCCGTCGCTGGTGTAGTTGTCGCGCGTCATGCGCTTGGCTTCGCTGGTGTAGTACTCGGCCTGGGCCTTGAACGGACCGCCGACGTACATCGCTTCGGCGCCGATGGTCTTGACCCGGTCGGTGTCGGTCATGTTGCCGCTGTCGACCAGGCGCGCGGTGGCCAGGTCGGCGTTCGGACGGGCGCGCACGCGCAGGGTGTCGGCGTCGGTGTCGTAGTCGACGTAGCTCAGGCCGAAGTGCAGGACCTGGCCCTTCTCATTGATCGGCGCCCAGGTGCCGCGCGCGCCATAGCCGCTGCCGTGGGCCAGGTTGCGGGTCAGTTCGCGACCGAAGGCGCTGGCGGTGACCGACCAGTTGTTGTCGCCGAAGCTGTACGCGCCACCCAGGCGGCGGGCGACAGCATAGGTGTTGGTGACCGCGGCCTTGGAGATGAAGTCGTTGTTCTTGGTGCTGGACAGCTCTTCCAGGCTGTTGGGCTGCTTGAACTGGCCCAGCTGCACGAAGTGGTTGGCGTTGCCGGCCAGCTTGTACTTGACGTTGGTGTCCAGGAACTTGTCGGCCTTGGCGTCGTAGCCGACCACCCATTCCACGTTGCCCGGGCCCTTGCCCTTCAGCACCAGCTCGGCGCGGCGCAGTTCGAATTCGCTGTCCTTGCCGTTGGCGGCATCGCCGCCATTGAGATCGGTCACATCGTTGTCGAACCAGTTGCCGTCGGCCTGGACCAGGCCTTCGAAGGTGATCTCCGAGCCGCCGATCACGTCGATGGCCACTTCAGCGTGGGCGGCCGGCACGAACAGCGCAGCAGCCACGGCCGCAGTGAGGAGTTGGCGATGCAGTTTCATGGAAAGGAGCCTTGCAGGCAGGTGGGAAGATGCTGCGCAGGCTAATTAGTGAAGATTGCGTAAATATGACAGTTTCAGGCAAAGCAGCCCCGGCCCCCGGGCAAGCTGTTGCTGGGGTTGCCAAAACTGCCCGAAACAGATGACTGCCCGGTTGCGCGCAGATGGCAGTGGCCGACGTGGCTCAGGCGACGGTCTTCTGTTTGAAGCGGCACAGGTCGCGGATCACGCACTGCGGGCAATCCGGCCTGCGCGCCTTGCACACATAGCGGCCATGCAGGATCAGCCAATGGTGCGCGTCGAGCAGGAACTCGCCCGGAATCACCTTGACCAGCAGGTCCTCGACGGCGCGCACGTCCTTGCCGGGCGCCAGGCCGGTGCGGTTGGCGACGCGGAAGATGTGCGTGTCCACCGCCATCACCGGCTCTCCGAAGGCCGTGTTGAGCACCACGTTCGCGGTCTTGCGACCGACCCCGGGCAACGCCTCCAGCGCTGCGCGGTCGCGCGGTACCTCACCGCCATGCTGCTCGACCAGCAGCCGGCACGTAGCGATCACATTCTTCGCTTTGGCGTTGAACAGGCCGATGGTGGCGATGTATTTCTTCAGGCCCTCTTCGCCGAGCGCCAGGATCGCCTGCGGCGTATTGGCGACCGGGAACAGTTTGCGCGTGGCCTTGTTGACCCCCACGTCGGTGGCCTGCGCGGACAGCGCCACGGCGACCAGCAGTTCGAACGGTGAGCTGTACTCCAGTTCGGTCTTCGGATGCGGATTGAGTTCGCGCAACCGCGTGAACATTTCAACGACGTCGGCCTTGGGCATGCGCGCGCTGCGCGGAGCGGCCTTTGCAACGGAGGTCATCAGGAAGGTTTTCCAGCAGCCCTGGCTTTGGCGCGCGCAAGAATCGCCGCAGCCGCAGGCGGCAGGGCCGGCTTCAGATCGGGAGTGGGGGCCGGCGGCGCGCGCCGCGCATCGCGTTCGGC
>NZ_CAUQPH010000216.1:0-4120 GCF_963519925.1 uncultured Stenotrophomonas sp.
GGCGATGGCGGCGGCGTCGACGCGCTGTTGCCCGCCCTGCAGGCCTGCTACCCCCAGCTTCCCGAAGCGCTGCTGCACGGGCTGGCCCGTCGCCATGGCACGCGCACGCGCGCGCTGCTGGGCGATGCGCAGACCGTTGAAGCGCTGGGCATGCACTTCGGGGCGGGCCTGTACGCGCGCGAGGTTGATTACCTGGTCGAACACGAATGGGCCACGCATGCCGAGGATGTGTTGTGGCGCCGCACCCATTCCGGTCTGCGCCTGGACGCGGCGCAGCAGGCGCGGCTGGCAACGTACCTGGCAACGCCGCTGGCACCGGCCCAGGCGCCCGCCACGAACCCGTAGTGCCGACCACCGGCCAGCGGCCGCCACTACGCTATCCTCCAACGGTCATCGCCGTCGGGGTGTCTGCATGGAAAAAAAGTTCGTACTCGCCATCGACCAGGGCACCACCAGCTCGCGCGCGATGCTGTTCGACCGTGCGGGGCGCGTTGCCGGCGTGGCCCAGCGCGAGTTCACCCAGCACTTCCCGCAGCCGGGCTGGGTCGAGCACGATCCGCGCGAGATCCTGACCAGCGTCTACACCACGCTGACCGAACTGCTCAACCGCGAACAGGTCGACCCACGCCAGATCGCGGCGATCGGCATCACCAACCAGCGCGAAACCACCGTGGTCTGGGACAAGGCCACCGGGCAACCGATCCACAACGCAGTGGTCTGGCAGTTGCGGCAGAGCCAGGCGATCTGCGAACAGCTCAAGGCCGACGGCCACGAACCGTTGATCCGTGCGCGCACCGGGCTGCTGGTGGATGCGTATTTTTCGGCGACCAAGATCCGCTGGATCCTCGACCACGTGGACGGCGCACAGGCCCGCGCCGAGCGCGGCGAGCTGCTGTTCGGCACCATCGACAGCTGGCTGGTGTGGAACCTCACCGGCGGTGCCGCGCACGTGACCGACTACAGCAACGCCGCGCGCACGCTGCTGTTCAACATCCACACCCTGGCCTGGGACGATGACCTGCTGGCGTTGCTGGACATCCCGCGCGCCATGCTGCCGGACGTACGCAGTTCCAGCGAGGTGTACGGCACCACGCGCGCGCAGTTCTTCTTCGACCAGCACATCCCCATTGCCGGGATCGCCGGCGACCAGCAGGCGGCGCTGTTCGGCCAGGCCTGCTTCGCACCGGGCATGGTCAAGAACACCTATGGCACCGGCTGCTTCATGCTGATGCACACCGGCGCGCGCGCGGTGGAATCCAGCAACGGGCTGCTCACCACGATCGCCTGGGGCATCGACGGCGGCGTGGAGTACGCGCTGGAGGGCTCGATCTTCGTGGCCGGCTCGGTGGTGCAGTGGCTGCGCGACGGCCTGCGCATGTTCGGCAAGTCCAGCGACTGCCAGGCCTACGCGGAACGGGCGCCGGACAACGGCGGGGTGTACATGGTGCCGGCCTTCGTCGGCTTGGGTGCGCCCTACTGGCGCAGTGACGTGCGCGGGGCGGTGTTCGGCCTCAGCCGCGGCACCACCAAGGAGCATTTCATCCGCGCGGCGGTGGAGTCGATGGCCTACCAGACCCGTGACGTGCTGGCCGCGATGCAGGCCGACGCCGGCATCGCGCTGACCGAACTGCGCGCCGATGGCGGCGCGATCGCCAACGATTTCATGGCCCAGTTCCAGAGCGACCTGCTCGGGGTGCCGGTGCTGCGGCCGCAGGTGGCCGAAACCACTGCACTGGGCGCCGCCTACCTGGCCGGGCTGGCCACCGGGTTCTGGGCCAGCCGTGCGGAGATCGCCGAGCAGTGGGCGGTGGATCGGCGTTTCGTGCCGCAGATGGCGGTGGAACAGCGCGAGGCGTTGTACGCTGGTTGGCAACAAGCGGTTGAAGCGACGATGGGGTTCCGGGTGCCGTGATGTTCGCTTCGATCATTGCCGCGCGTTCGCGGCCAGCCACGCAGGGCGTGGCTCTACCTCACTGCCAGGGGCTTCGGGGACGACCCGATAGCCCGGGTATGGCTTTCGGTCAGAACGCCGGCAGCACGGCGCCTTTGTACTTCTCGGCGATGAAGGCTTTGACTTCCGGGCTGGTCAGTGCCTTGGCCAGCTGCTGTACGCGCGGGTCGTCCTTGTTGTCCGGGCGCGCGACCAGGAAGTTCACGTACGGCGAGTCCTTGCTTTCGATCGCCAGCGCATCCTGGGTCGGGTTGAGGCCGGCGTCGAGGGCGTAGTTGGTGTTGATCAGGGCCAGGTCGACCTGGTCGAGCACGCGCGGCAGCATCGCCGAATCGAGCTCGCGGAACTTCAGCTGCTTCGGATTGGCGATGATGTCGCGCTGGGTGGCCAGTGCGTTGCTCGGGTCCTTCAGCGTGAGCACGCCGGCCTTGTGCAGCAGGATCAGCGCGCGGCTGTTGTTGCTCGGGTCGTTGGGAATCACCACGTCGGCGCCGGTGGGCAGCTCTTCAAGCGTCTTGAAGCGGCGCGAGTAGGCGCCGAACGGCTCGATATGCACGCCGATGACCTTGGTCAGGTCGGTCTTGCGGTCGCGGTTGTAGGCGTCCAGGTAGGGCTCGGTCTGGAAATAGTTCACGTCCACCTGCTTCTGCACCAGCTGGTCGTTGGGCTGCACGTAGTCGTTGAACACCTTTACGTCCAGCTCCAGCCCTTCCTTCTCAAGGATCGGCTTGACCACGGCCAGGATCTCGGCATGCGGCACGGCGGTGGCGGCGACCACCAGTCGGCTGGAGTCGGCGGCGGGCTTGCCGCAGGCGGCCAGCGCCAGCGAGGCGGCCAGCAGCGGGAGCAACAGGTACTTTTTCATGGGGGCGGAATCCGAGGGGCTGCGTCAGCCCCCAACCATACCGCAAGCCCCGGCACGGCGGGTATCCCGGCCAGCCACGCTGGTCCCCAATGCCGTAGAGCCACGCCCTGCGTGGCTGCCCGGGATACCCGGACCATGCCCGACGTCAGCCGGGCGCGGGGTCAGGCGTAGTTGGTCAGCGCCAGCTCCAGCAGCGACTTGGCCTGCTCGCGCAGCATGGCCGGCTCGATGATCTCCGCGTCCGAACCATAGTGCAGCACGTCCATCAGCAGCTCGCGCGAGACGCTGTAAGGCACCTTGAGCTCATAGCGGCCGTCGGCCAGGAATCGCCCCTGCTGCCTGGAATGCCAATGCTCGTCGGCCACCCAGCGCGCGGCCTTGGCACTGAACACGATCGTCGCCCAGCCCTTGGGCGGGCCGGAGAAGATCCCGTAACTGGCGCCCAGCTGCTCGTCCAGTTCGCTGTCGGCGACATCGCGCGCGGTGGTGTCGACCACGCGGGCCTTGTAGATGCGGTCCACGGCAAAACTGCGCAGGCCCTCGCGGCCGTGGTCCCAGGCATCCAGGTACCAGTTGTCGCGGTAATGGGTCATGCGCTGCGGCGAGACCGTGCGCTTGGTCGCCTCGTCGGTGGAGCGGGCGCGGTACTCGAAGGCCAGCTGCTTCCGCTCCAGCACCGCCGAGGCCACCGCGCGGAAGCTGGCTTCGTCGAATTTGCGGCCACGGTGCGGAATCACCCGCACCCGGTCCACCGGCCAGCTGGACACGCCGGCCTGCGCGGCCAGCAGCCCCTCGATGCGCTGCTGCAGCGGTGCCAGCACCGAGGACAGCACGCCGCCCCCGGTACGCGCCAGCAGGTGCTGGGAGGCCAGCAACGCGTGCAGCTCCTCGGAGCTGAGCCAGAGGCCGGGCAATTCGAAACGGGCGCTCTCGTCGTCCTGGTAACGGAAACCGGCCTCGCCGTCACCCTCGACCGGGGCCATCAGCGCGTCGCGCAGGAAGGCCAGGTCGCGGTAGACGGTGGCGCGCGAACAGGCCAGCTTTTCCTGCAGGGTCGCCACCGTGACCGGATAGCGGGCGGACTTCAGCAGGCGATGCAGGGCATTGATACGTTCATATCGGTCCATGACCCGATTATGTCCGAGTCGCCGCCGTTGTGGCGGCCTCGATCCGAACTTCCGCTATCGTGAAGCCCCTGCCCGCCCCCGCTGCCCCCACCATGCGCCTGTTGCCTGCCGTTGCCTTGCTGTCCCTGCTGCTGTCCGCGTGCGGACGAGCGCCCGCGCCCGCGCCCGCCCCGGCCA
>NZ_CAUQPH010000217.1:0-3967 GCF_963519925.1 uncultured Stenotrophomonas sp.
GGCGCAGGTCGATGCGCGGCAGCTCGGCCTGCAGCTTCAGCGACGGCGCGTCGACCCGCAGCCGGCCACCGATCACCTGCAGCTCACCCAGGCGGCGCAGCGTTTCCAACGGATCGCCGCCGGCCTTGGGCTGTGGCAGGCCGCGCACCGACCAGCGCCCGTCCTCGGCGCGCTGCAGCTCCAGCGCCAGTCCGCGCAGGCGCAGTTCGGTCAGCGAATGCCCGGGCAGCAGGCCGGAATACAGCGACACCAGGACCTCGGCTTCGCCGATGCGCAGGCCCTCACCTTCACCGATGCGCAGGCCCTTGAGCGCCAGCAGCGGGCCGCGCCGGGTCCAGCGCGTCTGCAACTGGTCGAACGCCACCGGCTGGCCGGCGCGCGCGCTCAGCCAGCCGGCCACCTTGTCCGGGTGGCGTTCGGCCAGCGGCATCAGCTGGCTGACGCTGCCGACCAGCAGCGCCACGCACACCAGTACGATCGCCACGGCATACACGGCATGGCGGCGGATCCTTCGCAGTCGCAGGCGCAGCGGCGCGCTCATCGGTCCCCGGGTGCGCCGGCAGGACCGGTCACGGGCATGCCCAGGTCACAGCAGCACGACATCGAACTGCTCCTGCAGGTACTGCTCGTCGGCCTGGAAGCGGATCGACTTGCCGAGGAATTCCTCCAGCTCGGCCACGGCCGCCGACTCTTCATCGGTGATCCGCGCCACCACCTTGGAGGAGGCGATCACCAGCAGCCGCGCGGCATCGAACTGGCGCACGGCCCGGGTGATCTCGCGGAAGATCTCGTAGGTGACCGTTTCGGCGGTCTTGATCGAGCCGCGCCCGCTGCATTCCGGGCAGGGCTCGGACAACTGCCGTTCCAGGCTTTCCACGGTGCGCTTGCGGGTCATCTCGACCAGCCCCAGCGGCGAGAACTCGTACACCGTGGTCTTGGCATGGTCGCGCGCCAACGCCTTCTCCAGCGTGCGCAGCACCTGGCGGCGGTGTTCGGCATCGTCCATGTCGATGAAGTCGATGATGATGATCCCGCCCAGGTTGCGCAGCCGCAGCTGGCGCGCCACCGACTGGGCCGCTTCCAGGTTGGTGCGGAACACCGTCTCTTCCAGGTTGCGCTGGCCCAGGAACGAACCAGTGTTGACGTCGATGGTGGTCATCGCCTCGGTCTGGTCGATCACCAGGTAACCGCCGGACTTGAGCGGCACCTGCTTGTCCAGCGCGCGGCCGATCTCATCCTCGACCCCGAACATGTCGAAGATCGGGCGGTCACCGCTGTACAGCTCCAGCTTCTCGGCCAGCACCGGCATGTACTTGGCCACGAAGGCCTGCAGCTGGGTGAAGGTCTCCTTGGAATCCACCTTCACCTTGTCCACGTCCTTGCGGATCAGGTCGCGCACCGAGCGCAGCGGCAGGCTCAGGTCTTCATAGATCACGCTGCAGGAGGCCGCTTCACGGCCACGGCGCTCGACCACGTTCCAGACCCGCGACAGGTAGGCGATGTCTTCGGCGATCGCCTCGGCCGGCTGGCCTTCGGCGTTGGTGCGCACGATGTAGCCATACCCGCCGTGCTGGGCCGACAGTTCGGTCACCAGGCTCTTCAGGCGCGCGCGCTCGGCTTCGTCCTCGATCCGCGCCGACACCCCGACCACCTTGGATTGCGGCAGCAGCACCATGTAGCGCGAGGGAATGCTGATCTGGGTGGTCAGGCGCGCGCCCTTGGTGCCGATCGGGTCCTTGACCACCTGCACCACGATGTCCTGTCCGTCCCGCAGCAGTTCCACGATGGGCACCGACGAGGGGGGCGGCAGCGTGGTGCCTTCGGTGTCGGCGCTGGCCACCGGGGCCGGGCGGACCACGTCGTTGGCGTGCAGGAAGGCAGCACGCTCCAGCCCGACCTCGACGAAGGCGGCCTGCATCCCGGGCATGACCCGCTGCACCTTGCCCTTGTAGATGTTGCCGACCACGCCGCGGCGCCAGCCGCGTTCGATGTGCAGTTCCTGCAGCATGCCGTTTTCGATGACCGCCACGCGGGTTTCACGTGGGGTGACGTTGACCAGGATTTCTTCAGACACGGGCGACTCCCTTCGATTCGAATGCCTGCAGCAACTGTTCGGTCTGCTGCAGGGGCAATCCCATGACGCCCGAATAACTTCCCGCCAGGTGGTGGATGTAGCGCTCTGCCCCACCCTGGATGGCATAGGCACCGGCCTTGCCCATCGGTTCGCCGGTGGCGACGTAGGCAGCGATGGCCGCCTCGTCCAGCGCGATGAAGCCGACCTCCGACGCCACCGTGGCCACCTGCTCCTGCCCCGCGGCGACCAGCGCCACCACGGTGATCACCTGGTGGGTGCGACCGGACAGCCGGCGCAGCATCGCGCTGGCGTCGGCGGCATCGACCGGCTTGCCGAACACCTCCCCGTCCAGCACCACTTCGGTGTCCGCGCCCAGCACCCACGCCTGCGGGTCCTCGCCCAGCACCCGGGCCAATCCGGCGCGGGCCTTGTCCACGGCCACGCGCTGCACGTAGTCCAAGGCGGCTTCCCCGTCGGCCCGTACTTCGGGCACGTCAAGGTCGAGCGCATGGAAGGGTCGGTCCAGGCGCGCCAGCAATTCGGTTCGTCGGGGCGAACGGGAGGCAAGATAAAGCATCGCGGAAGCATAACCTGCGCGCCCGGTCTGAATCGCGAGCAACAGCACCCAATCGCCCGCAACCCCACTCCTTCTCACCAGACGTTCATCGCACCGACACCAACCTCAACGCCTTCACAAGGAGATGCACATGCGCCGCAACCCCCTGTCCCCGCTGCTCCTCGCCCTGTCGCTTGCCCTGGGAACCTCGATGACCGCCCACGCCCAGTCCCAACCTGCCATCGCCGTGCCCGCCGACGGCACCCTGCTCAACATTTCGGCCAACGCCGAAGCCCGGCGCGTGCCCGACGTGGCCACGCTTTCGGCCGGCGTGGTCACCCAGGCGACCGACGGCAACACCGCCATGCGCCAGAACGCCGAGCAGATGGTCAAGGTGCTGGCCGCGATCAAGGCCGCCGGCATCGCCGAGCGCGACGTGCAGACCAGCGGGGTCAACCTCAGCCCGCAGTACCGCTATGCGGAGAACGAAGCGCCGAAGATCACCGGCTACCAGGCCAGCAACACGGTCAGCCTGAAGGTGCGCGACATCGCCAAGCTGGGCAAGGTGCTTGATGCCCTGGCCGCACAGGGCGCCAACCAGATCAACGGCCCGCAGTTCGAGATCGACCAGCCCGAGCCGGTGTACGACGAAGCACGCCTCGCCGCACTGAAGAAGGCCCAGGCCCGCGCCGAAACCTATGCCAAGTCGCTGGGCCTGCGCGTGCGCCGGATCGTCAGCATTTCCGAGAGCGGTGGCGGCAACTTCCGCCCGGTGATGATGCGGGCCGCAGCGGCGCCGATGGCGGCCGATGTCTCCACACCGGTCTCGCCGGGCGAATCGACCGTGTCGGTCACCCTGGACGTCGTCTTCGACCTGGGCCGGTAAGGGGTAGCGCCGGCCGTTGGCCGGCCTCGTTATCGCGTGGGCCGGCCAGCGGCTGGCGCTACCGTTTTCTGACCGGTAGCCAAACGATGGCCCGCCCCCTGACTTCCGGCCCGCGCCGGGCTGCGGTATTGCTGCCATTGCGGGGCCCCGGCCCCTGCACGTTGATGTTCCCGCACGCACATCTGGCAAGGAGAGTGGAGCATGGTCCGTACGCATCCCCCAGTGGTCCCGATGCAGATCGACGTCCCGCGCGTGCTTGGCTGGAGCACGGCGATGGCCCTGCACCTGCTCGCACTGATGTTGTTGCTCATTCCTGCCGCGTACATGGCCGCCCCGCTGCCGCGCGAGCGGACGGTGGTGAACCTGATATCCCCGCCGGTGCCGCAACCCGCGCCGCCCCCGCCGATCGTGCCGCAGGAACCGGTGCCGGTGCGTGCGCCGACCACCCAAC
>NZ_CAUQPH010000218.1:0-3889 GCF_963519925.1 uncultured Stenotrophomonas sp.
GCCGTCGCGGCCGCCGCTGCGCCCGCTGCCTTCGGCGCAGGCGCCTCGGGCGAGCACGCGGTCGTGGCCAGCAGCAGCGCGGCCAGCAACAACGGAGCGGGGCCTGGTGTGCGCAATTCGGGTTCCTTCGACGGGGGCGGGTTCGACGTTAGGCTATTCTCCCTCACCTGAGCAAACCTGCAGTAGACGGAATCCCACGTGGCATATTGGATCAAAACCCCGGCGGAACTGGACGAGCGCTACCGCCAGCGCCCCACCCGCATCGGGCTGGACACCGAATTCATCCGCGAGCGCACCTACTGGCCGCAGCTGGCGCTGGTGCAGATGGCGGTCGGCGATGAAATCCTGCTGATCGACCCGCTCATTCCCGGCATGAACGAGGCGTTGGCGACGTGGCTGGCCGATACCTCGATCCTGAAGATCATGCACAGCGCCAGCGAAGACCTGGTCACCTTCAAGGTCGCCTGCGGCGTGCTGCCCCGCCCCCTGTTCGACACCCAGATCGCGGCGTCGCTGGCCGGTATCGGTGGCGGCATGGGCTACCAGAAGCTGGTCACCGCCATCACCGGGGTGACCCTGGCCAAGGGCGAGACCCGCTCGGACTGGATGCGCCGCCCGCTCTCGGACGCGCAGCTGGAATACGCCGCCGACGACGTGGAATACCTGTTCGCCATCCACGATGCGGTCGACGCGACGCTGGGCGGGCTGGGCCGCCGCCAATGGCTGCAGGACGATGCCGAGCGCCTGCTGGCCAGTGTCGAACACGACGAGGAACGCTGGCCGCACCTGGCCATGCGCTCGGCACAGTTCATGGATGCCGACGCCCAGCACCGGCTGCTGCGCCTGCTGCGCTGGCGTGATGTGCAGGCGCGCGCCAGCGACAAGCCGCGCAGCTGGATCCTGGACAACGAGCTGGCGGCGGTGCTGGCGCGTACGCCACCGTCCGATGCCGCCGCGCTCGCCAAGCTGATGGAGGGTTTCCCGAAAGCCCCGCGCAAGCTGGCCGCGCAGGTCTGGGAGGCGCTGGAAACGCCGCTGCACGATGAACCGGAGGCGCCGCTGGCATTGGCCGCCACCGACACCAACAAGCAGACCTTCAAGCGCCTGCAGGATGCGGTGGCCAAGCGCACCGCAGAGCTGGGCCTGCCCGACGGCGTGCTGGCCTCGCGCAAGCACCTGGAAAGCTACATGGAAAGCCGCCAGTGGCCGCAGGCCCTGGCCGGTTGGCGTCAGGCAGAGCTGGAACCGCTGCTGGCGCCGTTGTTGCCTGCTGCGGATTGACATCGCGCAGCCACGCAGGGCGTGGCTCTACGCAATCACACGTAGAGCCACGCCCTGCGTGGCTGCGCAGGACTCCCGACGAAAAGGCCCCGCTTGCGCGGGGCCTTTTGTTCAACCGGTTACCAGTTGAGGTTCAACGAAACACCGACGGTGCGCGGTTCGTTGTACACCGCGGCCATGTAGTTCTCGATCACGCCCTTCAGGTTCTTCTCGTTGGTGATGTTGCGCGCGAACAGCGCCGCTTCCCATGCACCGTAGTTGCCGGAGTAACCCAGCTTCAGGCCGCCTTCGAAGCTGCCCTTGGAATTGAACTCGGCCGAGTCGTACAGCACGAAGCTGGTGTACCCCTGCCTGTTCCAGTCCGTGGAAACGAACAGCACGTCGCTGTCGCTCACCGGAATGTCGTAGCGCGCGGCGAAATTCAGGTTGTATTTCGGCGCATTCGGCAGCGGGTTGCCGTTGATCCGGGCAAACGTGTTGGCACCCACCTTGATCGTCGGGTCATTCACGGTGCACACCACCACGCCGTTCAGCGCGCAGACCTGCGCATACACGCGGTCGTCCTGGATTTCACTGTGCAGCAGGCTCACGCCGGCCGTCAGGCTCAGGTTCGGCACCGGGCGCAGCTCCATGTCCGCTTCCAGGCCGTAGGCCTTGGCCTTGTCGGCGTTGAACAGCACGCCGTTGCCGTTGGAATCATTGCCGTTGAGCTGGATGTCGTTGACCGTGTAGGTGAAGGCAGTCGCATTCAAGCGCAGCCGGTTGTCCCACAGGCTGCTCTTCACGCCGGCTTCCCAGGACAGGATGGTTTCCGACTCAGCAGTGGTGAAATCAGCATTGAACACCGCCGAACGACCCTGGATGGTCGGGCCGCGGAAACCACGCGCCACCTTGGCGTAGATGCTTACCTGCGGGTTGAACGCGTACATCGCGCTCAGGTCCCAGCTCGGGGTGGTATCGGCCATTTCCACATCGGTGCGGCCGCGGTAGGTAACCACGCCGGCGGCGGCGTCGGCGGTCTTCAGCAGGCGCGTGCGCTTCTCGTCGCGGGTCTGGCGCAGGCCGGCGGTAAGGGTGAACCTGTCGGTCACGTCGTAGCTGACCTGGCCGAAGCCGGCAAACGAGGTATTGGTATTGCGCAGGCGCACCCAGTTGTTCGGGTTGCGCGCGGCGCCCTGCAGGAACCAAGCGCGCTGGTAGAAATCGGTGACGTCGCGGCCATCGAAGTAGAAGGCGCCCACCTGCCATTTCAAGCGGTTGTCATCCGCGTTGGCCAGGCGTACTTCCTGGGTCCACTGGTCCAGGTCGCGGATCTGGCCCATCGACTGGCCATAGCCGTTGGGGACGCCGTTGACCGGGAAGTTCACCGCCGCGCCACCATCGGTGTCTCCGCGGCTATAGCCGGAGGTGGTTTCGTAGGCGGTGATCGAGGTCAGCGCGATGTTGCCGAAGTCGTACACCGCTTTCACCGAGCCGCCGTAGGTCCGGTAGGCCTGCGGGTTGTTGCCGGCTTCGTCATACGCCACCTGGTCGCGCGGCACGTCGGTGGTGTTGGAACCCCTGGTGATCGCGTTGCGCAGGAACAGCGTGGAGGTGCCGTCGTAATCGCGGGCATGCGCCGACGCCAGCAGCGAGAAGGCATCGCTGGGCTGCAGCAGCAGCTGGGCGCGCACGTTGCGGTCGTCGAATCCACCCATCGCGTTCTTCTTCGGCGCCACCGTGCCATCGGCGCTGGGGCCGGCGTAGGTGTTGTCGACGTAGTCGTCGCGGTGCTGGTACAGCGCCGACACGCGGAACGCGGCGATGTCGTTGATCGGCCCGCCGAAGCCGCCGTCCACCGCCACGCTGCCGTAGCTGCCATAGCTGGCCTGCACGCGGCCGCTGTAGTCCTGGCTGGGCTTGATGCTGTCGAACTTGACGATGCCGGCGGTGGTGTTGCGGCCGAACAGCGTGCCCTGCGGACCGCGCAGTACTTCGACCTGGTCCACGTCATAGACCGGGTTGGACTTGAGCACCACGTGCTCGAGCACCACGTCGTCCTGGATGATCGACACCGGCTGCGAGGCACCCAGGTAGAAGTCGATGTTGCCCAGGCCACGGATGTAGAAGCGCGGGAAGATGCGGCCGGTGGTGGTTTCGGCGTAGAAGCTCGGCACCCGGCCACTCAGGGCCAGCAGGGTGTCATCGCCGCCGGCGGTGTAGTCGCGCAGGCGCTCGCCCTGGACCACGCCGACCGAGACCGGCACGTCCTGCAGGTTGCGTTCGCGATGGTCGGCGGTAACGGTGATCGCATCAAGCGCGGTCGGGCTGGCGTCCTGGGCCAGCACGCTGCCGGTCAGTCCAAGCAGCGTGGCACAGGCCAGCGCCAGCACGTGCGGGCGGGGCTGGCGGGAATTGGAAGGGGACGTAGTGCGATGGGAAGACATTCAGGGCTCGGGCAAACCGTTTGCGATCCGGCAAGGTATTGCGCCGATGTTTCAGCGTGGTTTCAACCCGACATAGATCCGGCGGTGGGGGGGGGGGGGCCCCCCCCCCCCCCCCCCCCCCCCCCACCCCCCCCCCCCCCCCCCCCCCCGCGCGGGGGGGCGGGGCGCCCGCCGCCCCGCCC
>NZ_CAUQPH010000219.1:0-3792 GCF_963519925.1 uncultured Stenotrophomonas sp.
GCCTCCGCCTTCTTCTCTTCGGCGGCCGGGGCCGGGGCAGCGGCCACGGCGCCTTCCTCGATCACCGCCACGACCTGGCTCGAGGTCACGGTTGCGCCGACCTCGAACTTGATTTCCTTCAGCACGCCATCGACCGGCGACGGTACTTCCAGGACGACCTTGTCGGTTTCCAGGTCAAGCAGGTTTTCGTCGCGCTTGACGGCGTCGCCAACCTTCTTGTGCCAGGTGGCGATGGTGCCGTCGGCGACGGATTCGGGCAGTACCGGGGCTTTGACTTCGGTGGCCATGCGGGAGCTTCCTGAGTTTGTCTTTTCTAGAATGGGGGAAAGTTATTCAGCGACCGCGTCGTTGAACGGGTTGACCAGGGCATCGGCGACCAGCTTCTGCTGTTCGATGATGTGGTCGGCCATGTGACCGGCAGCCGGGGAGGCCGAACGGGCGCGACCGGCGTAGTGCAGGCTCTGGCCATCGGCCAGGCAGAACTGCAGGTGGTGGCGGATCTGGTACCACGCACCCTGGTTCTGCGGTTCTTCCTGCGTCCACACCACGTCGGTGGCCTTGCCGTACTTCTTCAGTTCGGCCGCCAGCAGCGCGCGCGGGAACGGGTACAGCTGTTCCACACGGATGATGGCCACGTCGTCCTGGCCGCGCTTGGTCTGGTCTTCGAGCAGGTCGTAGTAGACCTTGCCGGAGCACAGCACCACGCGCTTGACCTTCTTCGCGTCCGCGTTGGCGTCGCCGATCAGGTGCTGGAACTCGCCATTGGCCAGCTCGTCCAGGCTCGACACGGCCAGCTTGTGGCGCAGCAGCGACTTGGGCGACATCACCACCAGCGGCTTGCGGGTGGTCAGGTGCAGCTGGCGACGCAGCATGTGGAAGGCCTGTGCCGGGGTGGACGGCACCACCACCAGCATGTTCTCCAGCGCGCACAGCTGCAGGAAGCGCTCCAGGCGCGCCGAGCTGTGTTCCGGGCCTTGCCCTTCGTAACCGTGCGGCAGCAGCAGGGTCAGGCCACTGATACGGCCCCACTTGGCTTCGCCGGCGGCGATGAACTGGTCGATCACCACCTGGGCGCCATTGGCGAAGTCGCCGAACTGGCCTTCCCAGATGCACAGGGTGTTGGGATCGGTGGTGGAGAAGCCGTATTCGAAGGCCATGACGGCCTCTTCGCTGAGCAGCGAATCGACGATGGTGGCCTTCTCCGGCGAATCCACCAGCTGCCGCAGCGGCAGGTAGTAGTTGTCGGTCTTCTGGTCGTGCAGGATGGCGTGGCGGTGGGTGAACGTACCGCGGCCCACGTCCTGGCCGACCAGGCGCAGCGCGTGGCCTTCGTCGAGCAGGGTGGCGTAGGCCAGGTTCTCGGCAAAGCCCCAGTCGCCCGGGATTTCGCCGGCGGCCATCTTGCGGCGGTCGTCATACACCTTGGCCACGCGCGAGTGCAGTTCCACTTCGGCCGGCACGGTGTTGATCAGCTCGGCCAGCGCCTTCAGCTTGCCCGGGTCGACCTTGGTGGACACCGGGTCGGACAGCTTGCCTTCCAGCAGCTTGGGCCAATCCACGAACAGCGCGCTGCTCGGCGGGGTCTTTTCGACCTGGGCCAGTTCGGTGGTGACTTCACCGGCGTCCAGCTTTTCGCGATAGGCATCGACCATCGCCTTGCCGGCACCGGCGGCGATCACGCCGGCCTGTTCCAGCTGCGCGGCGTACAGCTCGCGGGTGGTCTGGTGCTTGCGGATCACCTGGTACATCAGCGGCTGGGTGATCGCCGGCTCGTCGGCCTCGTTATGGCCCCAGCGGCGGTAGCACATCAGGTCGATGACCACGTCCTTGGCGAACTTCTGGCGGAATTCGAAGGCCAGCTTCGCCGCGAACACGACGGCTTCGGGATCGTCGCCGTTCACGTGCAGCACCGGCGCGGCGATCATCTTCGCCACGTCGGTGGCGTAACGGGTCGAGCGGGTGTCCTGCGGATTGGAGGTGGTGAAGCCGACCTGGTTGTTGACCACGATGTGCACGGTGCCGCCGACGGCGAAGCCGCGGGCCTGCGACATCTGGAACAGTTCCATGACCACGCCCTGGCCGGAGAAGGCCGCGTCGCCGTGGATCAGGATCGGCATCACCTGCTTGCGGGCGCTGTCCTTGCGGCGCTCCTGGCGCGAACGCACGGAACCGGCCACGACCGGGTCGGCGATTTCCAGGTGCGACGGGTTGAACGCCAGCGCCAGGTGGACCGGGCCACCGTCGGTGGCCACGTCGGCGGAGAAGCCCATGTGGTACTTCACGTCGCCGGCGGAGGCGTGCTCGTCGTGCTCGAACTTGCCTTCGAACTCGTCGAACAGCTTGCGCGGGTTCTTGCCGAGCGTGTTGACCAGAACGTTGAGGCGGCCGCGGTGGGCCATGCCGATCACCACGTCCTTGACGCCATCCTTGCCGGCGTCACGGATGATGGTGTCCATCATCGGGATCAGCGAATCGCCGCCTTCCAACGAAAAGCGCTTCTGGCCGACGTACTTGGTGTGCAGGTAGCGTTCCAGGCCTTCGGCGGCGGTCAGGCGCTCCAGCGTGCGGCGCTGGGTGTCAGCGTCGAGGCTGTAGTTGCCGCCGGCCAGTTCCAGGCGCTGGTAGATCCACTGGCGCTGCTCGACCTCGGAGATGTGCATGAATTCCGCACCGATCGAGCCGGTGTAGGTCTTCTTCAGGCGGTCCAGCAGGTCGCGCAGCTTCATGCGCGGCTGGCCACCGACACCGCCGGTGCTGAACTCGGCGTTGAGGTCGCCTTCGGTCAGGCTGTGGAACGGCAGGCCCAGGTCCGGCGAGTTCACGCCCGGGGCCAAGCCCAGCGGGTCGAGGCGGGCATCGAGGTGGCCACGCGACCGGTACGCGGTGATCAGACGACCGACATTGCGCTCGCGCTCGTCGCTGGCACCGGAGTTGCCGCCGCCCTTGACCGCGTTTCTGGCGGCGTCGGCGATGTGGGCAATGACGGCCGAGTGCGGAATGTCACCGGCTTCGCGGCCCTTGAAGCCGTCGAAGTAGGTCTTCCATTTGGGATCGACACTGTCCGGAGAAACGAGGTACTGCTCGTACAGATCCTCGATATAGGAGGCGTTGCCGCCGGCGAGCTGCGAAGACTGCGCAAACTGCTTCAGTAGATTGTCCACGATGGAGGGTCGGATTCGCTTGTGGGGTAGGGCTTCGATGATCCGGCAGGGAAGATGAATAGCCCTGCACGGGCGGTATCTAACGGTCCAAATTGTACCCCCATCGGGACACGAAGGGGCACCGGAAGGGCCTGTGGCGGGGCCGTGGTGTCATTCCCAGACAGGTTCAGGACCCGGAGCGGGACTAGAAGCCGAGCGCGCGCAGCTCGCTGCAATCGCGCGAACGTTCCCATACGCGCTGCAAACCGTCCTGCAACGGCCGCGAACGTGCGGGCATGGCGAGCCCGGCTTCACCGTCGTAACGGAGCCCACTCAGACGAAAGTAGTAGTCGCCGGCATCGTTGAGCAGGCAGGCCGAGGCGAGGGCGCGGTCGATCGGGTCGGTCACCTGGCGCACCCGGAACACGGTGGGCAGGCGCTGGACCAGGCCCAGCAGGGGCGAGCCGGCCTGGGCGATGGCGGCCGCGTCATGGACGATCAGCCGGACCTGCTTGTCGTGGCGGGCGGTGGCGAAGCGGCGAAGGGCCTCCAGCACCGGCGGTGCATCCAGCAGGCCGGGGTCGAGCACGCGGCTGTGCAGCCACAGCTGGCGGCGGGCGCGGTCGACCACGGCGGTGGTGATGGCCACCGC
>NZ_CAUQPH010000220.1:0-3762 GCF_963519925.1 uncultured Stenotrophomonas sp.
GCTCACCGCGCTGCGCGACGGTCCGCAGGGTGCGCGCGGGCTGAACGAGCGGATCGAAGCCGCCCTGGCCGGCAGCGCGCGCCCGGGCAGCGGCCCGCGCTATTTCCACGGCCGGCTGCTGCTGATCAGCGAAAACAGTTACCGGCATCGGTTGTTCAACGGCGATATCGGCTTGTGCCTGCGCAGCCGCGAAGGCGCGATGCTGGCCTGGTTCCCCGGCGACAGCCCGGAGCAGCCGCGCGCCTTCCACCCGGCCGCGTTGCCCGCACACGAAAGTGCCTTCGCCATGACCGTGCACAAGGCACAGGGCTCGGAGTTCGATGAGGTCTGGTTGCAGCTGCCCCGGCGCGACAACCGGGTGCTGTCGCGCGAGCTGGTGTATACCGGCATGACCCGCGCGCGGCAGGCATTGCATGTACTGGGCAGTGCAGAGGTGCTGCAGGCCGCGTTGGCGCGGCACGCCAGCCGGTTGTCCGGGCTGGCGCAGCGACTGAATGGTAGAGCCGGGCCTTGCCCGGCTGCACCTGCAGAGCCCGCCCAAGGCGAACTCTGGTAGAGAAAAGCGCTACCGCGCCCTAAAGAATCAGGCGTCGCCTTCTTCTTCCCCGGGAATCAGCACGGTGCCGTCCGGGTACACGATCGCACCGTCGCCGCTGACATCGAAGAAGCCGATCTGGTGCTTGTTGGCCAGGATCTGCACCTGGCCATGGGCGTCTTCGGCCACCTCGTCGTCGAACGAGGCATAGATGATATGGGTGCCGATGCTGTAGTCGGTCACCTGCGGGCGGTCATCCTCGTCATCGGACAGCGGGCCATCCATCGGCGGGAAATCTTCGGCCAGTTCGGTGAAGAAGGCCTGCAGCGCCGGCACCGAGACGGCGGCGTCGTCGTACTCGTGCTTCTCGTTCCATTCGGTCTGCGCGTTGTACCACTGCAGAAACGCCTCCACTTCGCGCGGCGCCACGGCCGGGTCGAACACCATCACGTCATAGCTCATTGGGGTTTACCTTGTTCCATGCAGGAATGCAGGGCGTCAGGATACTCCGCCCTGTGTGACCGCCAGCTGCTCCGGGAACAACGCATAGCGCAGCCCCAGCACGCCCATCAGCGCTTCATCACGCGCCTTGCCGGCCTCCACCGTCTGCACCCGCTTCAGCGAGGCCTCCAGTTTGGCCTGCAGCGCGGGCGGCGCCGGCTGTGGCCGGCGCAGCGCCACCTGGGCGCGGTAATGCGCGGCCACGTCGTCCAGGATCGCCTCGATCGCCTGCATGCTCGGCGCCGGCAGCCCATGCCGTGCCCGGCGCAGCTGCAGGATGTTCAGCCCGATGCGGGCCTCGGTGAGCATGTCCACCGAGGCGATGTCGCTGCCTTCGGGGGTGGCGGCCAGGCGCGGGGCGAGCAGGCCCAGCAGGTCCAGCATGCGCGCGGCGAACTGCTGGCGGTCCTGCTGGCCACGGCCTTCGGCCGCTTCGGCCAGCGTGGTCCAGCCCTGGCGCACCAGGCGGCGGGCGGTCCATTCAGCGCCCACCGAGCGGAACAGGCGGGTCATCACCACGGCAAAGCCAATGCCGATGAACATCGCCACCGAGGAATTGATGAAGCTCTGGATGTTGGCGCTGTAGGTGTTCTGCACGTTCAGCAGCGCCACCAGGTTGACCGTCAGTGGCAGGCCGATCAGCGCGGTCTGCGGGCGGTGCAGGAGCAGGCCCAGCGGCAGGAAGATCACCGCCAGCACCAGCGCCAGGCTGCCGAAGTCGTGCACCGCCGGGAACACGCCGAACAGGTACACGCCGGCCACCAGGCTGGCCACGATCGCCCACAGCAGGAACTGCAGCATGCTTGGCGCCGGGTCGTCCTGCGCGGCGAAGAACGCGGCGGCCACCGCGGCCATCATCGCGCCGTTGCCGCCGCCTTCCCACCCCAGCCCGATCCACAGCGCGCAGTAGGTCATCAGCGCCACCCCGGCACTGGCCGCCGAGAACAGCGCCATGCCGTAGTCCACGTGGCGGCCACCGGCAACGCGTTTGGCGTTGATCCGGTAGTGCGCGCTGTCGAGCGGCGCATTGCCGTGTTCGATGGCCTGCTGCAGGGTGGTGCAGTCCTGCCACAGGTCGACCAGCTCCTCCAGGCGCAGCAGCAGGGTGACCAGGAGCAGGTGGTCCAGTTCGCCGTCCACCGTCGGCTTCATCGCCAGGATCCGTGCGCGCAGGGCGGTGTATTCATCGTCGGTGGAACGGCTTGGCCGTTCCAGCCAGGCCGCGATGTCCTCCACCAGCGGCTCCAGCCCGGGCGGCAGCGCGCGCCCGCCGGCGCGCAGCGCACCCAGCCGGTCGGCGATGGACGACAGCACCGGCAGCATCAGCAGCATGCGTTCGCGCAGCCGTTCCATCGACACCGCGGCACCGGCATGGCGGGGGTCATCGCGGCGCAGGAATTCGATCAATGCCTCGAACTGCACCAGGTCGGCGGCCAAGCGGTTGCGTGGCGCGTGCGCCTGGCCGCGCAGCAGGATCTGCCGGCACCACTGCGCCGCGTCGCCCATCCAGTTGCCGATCCGCGCGCGCAGCATCGGCCGCACCGAGGTCGGGAAGAACAGCGAGGCGAACAGCACCGCCACCACCGTGCCGAGGATGATCTCCTCGCTGCGTGCCACCACCGTGTCGAAGATGGTGTCCGGCGAGGTCACCGCCGGGAAGCCAATGAACGCGGTGGTGTAGCCGGCCAGCAGGAACGCATAGCCGCGCGGGCCGCGGTTGAGCAGGGCGATGAACAGACACGCCGACAGCCACAGCGACATCGCCGCGCTCAGCAGCAGCGGGGTTTCCACCAGGTGCGGCAGCATCCACAGCGTGGCCGCGCCGGCAATGAGCGTGCCGACGATGCGGTAGACGCCCTTGGCCCGGGTCGGGCCCAGCATCGGTTGGGTGACGATGTAGACCGTGGCCATCGCCCAGTACGGGCGCGAGAGGTTGCCGGCCAGGCCGATGTAGAGGGCGGCGAGTGCGGCCAGGAAGGTTTTTACCGAAAACAGCCAGGCCTGGCGGTCGAGCAGGAGCATTGGGCTAGTCCTGCTGGGTTGCGGCGTGCCGATTGGGAGCATGCCGATTGGCAGCGTGCCGACTAACAGTCGGCACTACCGTCGGTGCTGGCGCCTGTGCCACCGCGTCGGCGTTCCAGCCGCCGCCTAGGACCAGGAACAGCTGGATCTGGTCGCGCGACACCTGCGCCTGCTGCTGCGCGAGCGTGGCATCGGCCGAGACCAGGGTGCGGTCGGCGTCCAGGCTGGACAGGTACGGCGTGCGCCCACCCTGGTAGAGCCGGCGGTTCTGTTCGGCGGCCAGCGCGGCCTGGGCCTGCGCCTGTTGCAGCGCCTGCAGGCGCTGAAGGTCGTGCGCGTAGCGGCTGAGCGCGGTCTGGGTTTCGCGCAGCGCCTGCAGCACGCTGTGGTCGAACTCGGCCAGCGCCGCATCGGCGCCGGCCTCGGTGGCGTGGATGCGCGCGTGGGTGCCCGAGGAGGGGAGGGTCCAGGAAATCAGCGGGCCGATCGACCATTGCTGGGTCAACGGCTCGCCGAAGTCGGCCAGCAGGCCGGCCGCGCCGAGCGAGGCGCCCAGGCGGATGTCCGGATACAGCTCGGCGGTGGCCACGCCGATCCGTGCGGTGGCGGCGGCCAGCCTGCGCTCGGCCTGGCGGATGTCGGGGCGGCGCTGCAGCAGCGCGCGGCCATCGCCCACCGGCAGCGGCTGGGACAGGGTCGGGGCC
>NZ_CAUQPH010000221.1:0-3658 GCF_963519925.1 uncultured Stenotrophomonas sp.
GGCGGGGGCCGAAGGCGGCCATTTCGTCCGCAGCGCAGGCGGCCGCGCCTTCGCCGCCGCCCTCGGCGGCCTCCTGGTACGCGGCCAAGGCACCCTATATGAGCAAATCGTCGCGAACCTTTACGACGTACCCGGTCTCGACCTCCACCGCGCGGCCGGCGGGTGGCCGTCCTGCGTTCCAGCGGCAGATGGGGGTCCATCCCGATGGCAGCGACGCCGCAGCGGGCAACGCGGTCATCGACGAGCTCGCGGACATTTCAGCCATGCGGAACTGGAGGGCCCCACCCCTCAAGCAGTATCCGTCCCCTGCCTACACCACCGGGCACCTCCCGAGCGGCGACGGCGCACGCAGGCTGGTGGACGTGGAGGGGCATCTGTCAGTGATGGAGGCCATGGTGCCCAGCCAGCCCAACTGGATCCAACGCCAGATCCGCAGCTTCAGGAGTGCATGGAGCAACTGGAGGGATCGGCCGCCGAGCTATGCGAGTGCAACGGCTCCGCCGAGCTACAAGTCCCTCTTCGGCGGGTGATCCTGAACAGTCCTGCCCGCTCCGACACGGTCCGGGAGGCCCGTAGCCGTTGCACCAGCGCGGTGCAACGGCTATCATCCACGGCTTAGCGGACTACCTGACAGGACCCATTCCCCGGAATGCGGACCGTCCCGCGACCGGCTTCCGGGCCGTGCGACTTCCCACCAGGTAGTCGTGACCCCCCGGAAGGCTGGCCATCCAGCATGACCGGAGTCGTTCCGGACTAGGGGCCCAGCGGGCCCTTTGTTGTTTCCGGGCCCCAGGGCGCAAGCCGGGGCAGCACCTCTTTCAATGAATCAAGGCAGACTGTGAGCGACAAGGCAACTGAAATCGCGAATCTGCTCGCCCCCACCGTTCAGTCGCTGGGTCTCGAGCTGCTGGGTGTGGAGTACCTGACCGCCCCGGGCGGCGCAACCCTGCGCCTGTACATCGACGTGCCGCTGGCCGAGCAGCCCGCGCGCGTCGTCAACATCGACGACTGCGAGCGCGTGAGCCGCGAAGTGTCGGCCCAGCTGGACGTGGAAGACCCGATCACCGCCAATTACACCCTGGAAGTGTCCTCGCCGGGCGTGGACCGCCCGCTGTTCACCTTCGAGCACTTCGAACGTGCCGTCGGCGAATCCGCCAAGGTCACCCTGAAGCTGCCGCAGGACGGCCGTCGTCGCCTGCAGGGCGAAATCCTCGGCGTCGATGCCGAACAGAACACGGTCACTTTCAAGGTCGACAATTCACCGTTCACCGCCGACGTCGAGAATATCGAGAAGGCACGCATCATGCCGGACTGGGCCGCCCTTGGCCTGGCTCCGACCAAACCGACTGGCCCGGCACCCAAGCAGGGTGGCAAGGCGAACAAGAAACCATCCAACGAGCCGGCGGCCAAGAAGCCGCGCGCGGAGTGAGCCAACAATGAGCAAGGAACTTTTGCTGGTAGTGGACGCGGTCGCCAATGAAAAGGGCGTTCCGCGTGAAGTGATCTTCGAGGCCATCGAGGCTGCCCTGGCCTCGGCCGCGAAGAAGCGCTACCCCGATGAGGAAGTGCTGGCCCGTGTGTCGATCGACCACAAGGACGGCACCTACGAAACCTTCCGCCGCTGGGAAGTGGTGGCCGATGACGTGGTCATGGAATCGCCGGATCGCCAGGTGCGCCTGATGGACGCCATCGACGAAGCCGACGGCGTGGAAGTGGGCGACTACATCGAAGAACAGATCGAAAACCCGGACTTCGGCCGCATCGCGGCGCAGGCCGCCAAGCAGGTGATCGTCCAGCGCGTGCGCGAGGCCGAACGCCAGCAGGTGGTCGATGCGTGGAAGGACCGCGTGGGCGAGCTGGTCACCGGCGTGGTCAAGCGCGCCGAGCGCGGCAACATCTACGTGGACCTGGGCGGCAACGCCGAAGCCTTCATTCCGAAGGACAAGGGCATCCCGCGCGACGTGCTGCGCGCCGGCGACCGCGTGCGCGGTTACCTGGCCGAAGTGCGTTCGGAACCGCGCGGCCCGCAGCTGTTCATCAGCCGCGCCGCGCCGGAATTCATGATCGAGCTGTTCAAGCTGGAAGTGCCGGAAGTGGGCCAGGGCCTGGTCGAAATCAAGGCCTGCGCACGCGACCCGGGCGACCGCGCCAAGATCGCCGTGCTCGCCCACGACGCGCGCACCGATCCGATCGGCGCCTGCATCGGCATGCGCGGTTCGCGCGTGCAGGCCGTGTCCAACGAGCTCAATGGCGAGCGCGTGGACATCGTGCTGTGGAACGACAACCCCGCCAACTTCGTCATCAATGCGATGGCGCCGGCGGAAGTGCAGTCGATCATCGTCGATGAAGACAAGCACTCGATGGACCTGGCCGTGGCCGAAGAGCGCCTGGCCCAGGCGATCGGCAAGGGCGGCCAGAACGTGCGCCTGGCCAGCCGCCTGACCGGTTGGCAGCTGAATGTGATGACCCAGGACCAGGTGACCGCCAAGTCCGAGGCAGAGCAGGGCGTTGCCCGCCAGCTGTTCATGGACAAGCTGGAAGTGGATGAAGAAATCGCCGCCATCCTGGTGACCGAAGGCTTCAACACCGTGGAAGAAATCGCCTACGTCCCGGTCGGCGAACTGCTGGCCGTGGAAGGCTTCGACGAAGACATCGTCGAAGAGCTGCGTGCCCGTGCCCGCGACGCGCTGCTCAACGAAGCGCTTGCGGTGGAAGAGGGTCTGGAAGATGGTTCGCCGTCCGAAGACCTGCTCGCCCTAGAAGGCATGGACGAGGCGACCGCCTACGCCCTGGCCGGCCATGGCGTGCGTACGAGTGAGGACCTGTCGGACCTGGCCGCCGATGAGATCCTCGAGTTCGGTATCGAGGACATGGACCAGGAGCGCGCCGCCGCCCTGATCCTTGCCGCCCGAGCCGAGGAGATCGCCCGCCTGGAGCGCGGCGAATGAGCCAGCGATGAACAGTGCCCTGACCCGATCAGGGCTTAGACTCCGCGCTGCCTTCGCCCGTTTCGGAGGAGCGCCAACCAGATCATAGGATCCGAATGTCGCAGCAAACCACCATCCGCAAGCTTGCCGAACTGGTCAATACCCCGGTCGAAAAACTGCTTGAACAGCTTGCCGAGGCCGGCATGAAGTTCAGCGGTCCCGACCAGGTCGTGACCAGCACCGAGAAGGTGAAGCTCCTGGGCTTCCTTCGTCGTTCGCACGGCAAGACCGAGCAGCCCGTCGAAAGCGCCGACGAAGCTGCAAAGAAGATCACCCTCAACCGTCGCAAGTTGCAGGAAGTGACCGTCAGCGCCGGCCGCAGCAAGACCACCGTCAATGTTGAAGTGCGCCAGAAGCGCACCTACACCAAGGACGCCAGTGGCAAGGCGATGACGCCGGATGAGGAGCGCGCCGACATCCTGCGCAAGCTGGAGGAATCCCGCCAGCGCAACCTGGACGAGCAGCGCGCACTGGCCGAGAAGGACCGTGCGCGTGACGAGGAAATCGCACGCAAGCGCCAGGAAGAGATCGACGCCAAGGAACGCGCCGAAGCCGAGCGCAAGGCGGCTGAAGCCGCTGCCGAAGCCGCGAAGAACGCGCCGCCGGAACCGGTGGCTGCGGCACGTCCGGCTGCCAGCGAAGCACCGGCCCGCGCCGCCGCGCGTCCGTCC
>NZ_CAUQPH010000222.1:0-3652 GCF_963519925.1 uncultured Stenotrophomonas sp.
ACCCAGCGCTGCCGGCACGCCGCCCAGCACCACGGCCAGCGACAGCAGGCTGCCGAGGGTGACGGCAATGGCGATGGCGCGGCTGCGCAGGGACTCAGTCATCGCGGGTCATCGCGGCGCGGGACCCGCACCGGCGCGACCAGCGGCGGCGGCATCTGCAGGTGGAACCCGCGTTCGGCCAGGTTGGCGCGCACCTGCTCGACGTCGGCCAGGGCGAGGCGACGGTCAGGGGTCAGGGCGACTTCCAGCACGAATGCGAACGGCGCCAGGGTGGCGTTCAATGCATCTGGAAGTGCATCGAAGGCGTCGCGGGCGGCGAGGTAGACGTAGGTGTCCTGCTTGCGTTGGCTTTTGTAGACGTAGGCTTGCATTGCCCGCGGGGCGGTCGCCCTGGGAATAGATACGTCGATTGTGTCGGAAACCACGCGGGTCCGATAGCCATCTGCCGGGAAAGGCGCCGGTTTGTTGGCGCGGGACAGATTCAGGTTCATCAATGTGGTGGGGTTGTTCAGGTAGAGCAGCCACCGTCGTTCGCGGGGAACGACGGTGGCAAGGCCAGCCGACCAACGGTCGGCTGCTACCGGTGAAATAACGCAAGGCCATCCGACCAACGGTCGGCTGCTACCGGTGAAATAACGCTTTGCGTTATTTCACCTTTGCGTAGGTGCCCTTCAGGGCGACGCCGGCCAGGATGGTGCCGGCGTAGCACTCATAGTTGGTGGCGCTCTTGAACTCGTTCTTCTTGTAGTAGCTGACGACGTCGACCACGGCGTTGGCGCCGCGCGACTTCGCGCCGTCCTGCAGGGCCTTGATCGCCGACAGGGCCACCCAGCGGCAGGCCTCTTCGTCGCTCTTGTTGGCGGCGTTGGTCTTCTTGTTGGTCACATCCTCGCCCAGGCGGTCCAGGACATTGACCTTCTGGCCGGCCAGGTAGAAACGGACGCTGCCGTCGATACCGGCATCCTTGGCGGCCTGGGAACCGAGCAGTTCGCCGAGCGGCAGCTCGACGCGGGTGTCACGGGCCTGGGCGGTGCTGGCGACGGCAAGCAGGGCAGCGGTGGCAATCAGGGCAAAACGACGCATTCAACTTTCTCCTTGTTGGTGAAGCGGGGGTGTTCAGTCCTGCCAGCGGCGGAAGATCAACGAGGTGTTGATGCCGCCGAAGGCGAAGTTGTTGCTCATCACGTACTCGGGCTGCATCTGGCGCCCTTCGCCGCGGATGAAGTCAAGTTCGCCGCAGCGCGGGTCGACCTGGTGCAGGTTCAGGGTCGGGGCGAACCAGCCCTCGCGCATCATTTCGATGGTGACCCAGGCTTCGAACGCGCCGCACGCACCCAGCATGTGGCCGACATAACTCTTCAGCGAGCTGATCGGCATGCCGGCGCCGAACACCTGCGCGGTGGCCTGGGTCTCGGCGATGTCGCCATGTTCGGTCGCGGTGCCGTGTGCGTTGACGTAGCCGATCTGGCCCGGTTCCAGGCCGGCATCTTCCAGCGCCAGGCGCATGGCCTGGGCCATGGTCTCTGCGGTGGGCTGGGTGACGTGCTGGCCGTCGCTGTTGGTACCGTAGCCCACCACTTCGGCGAGGATGGTGGCGCCGCGTGCGCGCGCGTGTTCCAGTTCTTCCAGGATCAGCGTACCGGCACCCTCGCCCAGCACCAGGCCGTCGCGGTTGGCGTCGAACGGGCTGGGGGTGGTCTGCGGTGCGTCGTTGCGCACGCTGGTGGCGAACAGGGTGTCGAACACTGCCGCGGCGGTGGCATCGAGCTGTTCGGCGCCGCCGGTGACCATCACCGTCTGCTTGCCGCTGCGGATCGCCTCATACCCCGAGCCCACGCCCTGGCTGCCCGAGGTACAGGCGCTGGAGGTGGTGTAGACCCGCCCGGACAGGCCGAAGAACACGCCGATGTTCACCGGCGAGGTGTGGCTCATCATCTTCAGGTAGGTGGTGGCGCTGATGCCTTCGGTGGTGTGGTCGTGCAGCATGCGGCCGAATTCGGCGGTCGCTTCATGGCTGCCCGACGACGAGCCGTAAGCCACGCCGGCCCGGCCGCTGCGCAGCACCGGGTGGCCGAGCAGGCCCGCCGCGTCCAGCGCCAGCTCGGTGGCGCGCACCGACATCACCGCGACCTTGCCCATGCTGCGGGTGGTCTTGCGGTTGTAGTTGGATGGCAGCTCGAAGTCTTCCGCCGGCGCGGCCAGGCGGGTGTTCAGGCCATCGAAGACCTCCCAGCCGGGGATGTAGCGCACCGCGTTTTCGCGCGCATGCAGGCGCGCGCGGATGCTCGGCCGGTCATTGCCCAGCGGGCTGATCGCGGCCGCACCGGTCACCACCACACGACGTTCGGGCGCGCGCATCAGACCATGCCTCCGTTGACCGAGATCACCTGGCGGGTGATGTAGCCGGCCGATTCGGAAAGCAGGAACGAGACCGCATGGGCGACTTCGTCCGGCTGGCCCATGCGCCCGGCAGGAATCAGTTTGAGCGCGTGGTCGAGCACTTCCTGGTTGACCATCTCGGTTTCGATCAGGCCCGGCGCCACGCAGTTGACGGTGATCGCGCGGCTGGCCAGCTCCAGCGCCAGCGCCTTGGTGGCGCCGATGATGCCGGCCTTGGCAGCACTGTAGTTGGTCTGGCCGCGGTTACCGACCAGCCCCGAGACCGAGGACAGGGTGACGATGCGGCCCGGCTTGCGCCGCCGCACCATCGGCATCACCAGCGGGTGCAGCACGTTGTAGAAGCTGTCCAGGTTGGTGTGCACCACGGCGTCCCAGTCCTCGGCGGGCATGGCCGGGAAGGCGCCGTCACGGGCGATGCCCGCGTTGCAGACCACGCCGTAGTAGGCGCCATGCGCCTCGACATCAGTCTCCAGCGCCGTACGCGCGGCCTCGCGGTCGGACACGTCGAACATCAGCACGCGGGCCTGCCGGCCGAGTGCCTGGATCTGCGCGACCACGTCCTGTGCTTCCTCGATCCGGCTGCGGCAATGCACCACCACGTCGAAGCCGTCGCGCGCGATACGCAGCGCCACGGCGCGTCCGATGCCCCGGCTGGCGCCGGTCACCAGCACGGTCAGATTCCCTGTCATGCCTCTCCACTCTCCAGATAGGCCATCGCATCGCGTGGTTCGAACACCGATACGTTGGCGACCGCCAATTCCTGCTCGCCGGCCAGGATCCGGCAGGCGAACATTCCCAGACCATTTTCGCCCATCAGCTCGCAGTGTGCCTCCACCCGCAGGCAGGTGCCCGGGGCGAAGGCCGGCTGGTGGGCGGTGTAGCGCCGCGTGCCGAGCAGGAAGCCGATCGACGGCTGCCGCCCTTCGGCCCGCGCGCGGCACCCGGCCCAGGCGGCGATGGCCTGCGCCATGTACTCCACGCCGACCCAGGCCGGCACCCCGTCGGGGCCGGAGAACAGGCCACGTTCGGGTACATCCACCTCCACGACGATGGATTCAGGCTGCCAATCGACCACCCGGTCGATCAGCCGCATGCTGTCGCGGTGCGGCAGCACGCTTTCGATATCGCTGGGCAGCGGCATGCTCATCCCCGCGCCAGCGCCAGCACGGCATTGCTGCCACCGAAGGCGAACGAGTGGCTGAGCACATGCTGCAGCGGCCGCGCCGCGCGCGCGCCCGGCGCGACCAGCGCC
>NZ_CAUQPH010000223.1:0-3630 GCF_963519925.1 uncultured Stenotrophomonas sp.
GACTGTAGAAAACATGGATGTTTTCTACAAGCCCCCATGGATGGGTTAACGGCGTGTCCCGCACCCCCACCGGCGCCCCGCCATAGCCGATATCAAATCAGAGCCAAAGAAAAGGCGGCGCAGGTGCGCCGCCTTTTCGGTTTTGAATCCACCAACAATCAGATCAGCAGCAGCGACCGCCGTTGCGGCCGCCGTAACGCGCTTCCTGGCGTTCGCGGAAGAACGTCTTGTAGTCCATCGGCGTGCGGTCCGGGTGCTTCTCCAGCACGTGCCGCACGTAGTTGTCGTAGTCGGGGATGCCGCAGCACAGGCGTGCCGTCTGCACCAGGCGCCGCCAGATCCGGCGGTGCGCCTGGTACTGCCCGACCGGAACCAGGCCCGTGCTCATCACAGGTCCGCCATCTGGTGCGGTTCCAGCGCCACGTACGGCGTCTCACGGTCCGTCCGCTGCGGCGAACGACGCGCCGCCACGACCGTCTTGATCGCATAGGCCAGGATCGCGAACACCACGAACAGGAACAGCACCGTCAGCCCGGTGTTGACGTAGGCATTGACCACGATCTGCTGCATCTGCGCCACCGACTTGGCCGGTGCCGTGATCGTACCGCTGGCGATCGCATCCTGGTACTTGTGCGCCTGCGCCAGGAAACCCTGCGCCGGATTGCTGTCGAAGATCTTGATCAGGCCCGCGTAGGTCGTGCAGATCAGCAGCCATACCGCCGGCACCGCCGTCACCCACGCGTAGCGGTCACGCTTCATCTTGAACAGCACCACCGTGCCCAGCATCAGCGCGATACCCGCCAGCATCTGGTTGGAGATGCCGAACAGCGGCCACAGCGTCTGGATGCCACCGAACGGATCCACCACGCCGGTGTACAGCAGGTAGCCCCACAGCGCCACGCAGCCCGCCGTGGCGATGATGTTCGCCGTCCACGACTCGGTCTTCTTCAGCGCCGGGATGAAGTTGCCCAGCAGGTCCTGCAGCATGAAGCGGCCCGCACGCGTGCCCGCATCCACCGCCGTCAGGATGAACAGCGCCTCGAACAGGATCGCGAAGTGGTACCAGAACGCCATCATCGCGTTGCTGCCGCTCGGAATGGCCTGGTGCAGGATCTGCGCGATACCCACCGCCAGCGTCGGCGCGCCACCCGCACGGTGCAGGATGGTCGGTTCACCGATCGCCAGCGCCGTGGCTTCCAGCTGCTCCGGCGTGATCGTGAAGCCCCAGGTCGTGGTGATGTAATGCGCCGCCGACACCGCATCGGCACCGATCACGGCCGCCGGGCTGTTCATCGCGAAGTAGATGCCCGGATCGATGATCGACGCCGCCACCAGCGCCATCACCGCCACGAACGATTCCATCAGCATGCCGCCATAGCCGATGTAGCGCATGTGGCGCTCATTGGCCAGCAGCTTCGGCGTCGTGCCCGACGCGATCAGCGCGTGGAAACCAGACACCGCACCACACGCAATGGTGATGAACAGGAACGGGAACATCCCGCCCTTCCACACCGGACCATCGCCACTGGCCGCGAACTGGGTCAGCGCCGGCATCTTCAGTTCCGGCATCACGATCAGGATGCCGATCGCCAACGCCACGATGGTGCCGATCTTCAGGAACGTCGACAGGTAGTCGCGCGGCGCGAGCAGCAGCCACACCGGCAACACCGAGGCCACGAAGCCGTAGCCGATCAGCATCCAGGTGATCTGCACGCCGGTGAAGGTGAACGCAGGGCCCCAGACCGGATCGGCCGCCACCTTGCCGCCGTACCAGATCGCCAGCAGCAGCAGGATCAACCCCACAACCGAGATCTCGCCGATCTTGCCCGGCCGGATGTAGCGCATGTACACGCCCATCAGGATCGCGATCGGCATCGTCGCGATCACCGTGAACATGCCCCACGGACTTTCCGCCAGCGCCTTCACCACCACCATCGCCAGCACCGCCAGGATGATGATCATGATCAGGAACGCACCGAACAGCGCGATCGTCCCCGGCACCTGGCCCATTTCCTCGCGGACCAGGTCACCCAGCGAACGCCCGTTGCGGCGGCTGGAGATGAACAGGATCATGAAGTCCTGCACCGCACCGGCCAGCACCACGCCGACCACCAGCCACAACAGCCCGGGCAGGTAGCCCATCTGCGCCGCGAGCACCGGCCCCACCAGCGGGCCCGCGCCGGCGATGGCCGCGAAGTGGTGGCCGAACAGCACGTGCTTGTTGGTCGGCACGTAATCCAGGCCATCGTTGTTGAGCACCGCCGGGGTCGCCCGGGTCGGGTCCAGCTGCATCACCTTGTCGGCGATGAACAGGCTGTAGAAGCGATAGGCGATCAGATAGATGGAGACGGCGGCAACCACGATCCACAGCGCATTGATGTGCTCGCCCCGTCGCAGCGCGACGGTGCCAAGACAGAATGCGCCGAGCAGCGCGAGCGCGGCCCAACCCAGTTTGGAAAAACCTTTCATGAGATTGCGTCTCCCTGAAGAACACCGTAAGGGTCCGCCCTCGCACTGACCGGGTCAATGCGCGTGCGGAGGCTTGCCGCTAGTACTTTGGTCGTACACGGGAACGAAACAGCACGCTTGGAACAATCGGTTGCGGGCATGACGGTTGGCGCCCCCCGGGCCTGCGCCCATCTTGTACCCACTATCCTCCCGATGGAGTCAACATGAGCAGCTCCCCCGCGCGCGTGCAGCGCACCATCCGTGGCATGCCCACCTCCGACGGCGCCGGCGTGCGCCTGACCCGGGTGATCGGCGGTCCGTCGCTGCCCGATCTGGACCCGTTCCTGCTCTTGGATGAATTCGGCACCGACCGCGCCGAGGACTACATCGCCGGCTTCCCCAGCCACCCGCACCGCGGCTTCGAGACCGTCACCTACATGCTCGACGGCCGGATGCGGCACAAGGACAACCATGGCAACGAAGGCCTGCTGACCCCGGGCAGCGTGCAGTGGATGACCGCCGGCCGTGGCCTGGTGCATTCGGAGATGCCCGAGCAGGAATCGGGGCAGATGCGCGGCTTCCAGCTGTGGGTCAACCTGCCGGCGCGCGACAAGATGACCGACCCGAAGTACCAGGAATTCGCCCCGGAGCGCATTCCGGTGGTCACCCCGGTGCCGGGCGTGCAGGTCAAGGTGATCGCCGGGCAGGTCGGCGACACCGTCGGCCCGATCGTGCAGCCGGCCACCGACCCGCTGTACCTGGATGTCGCGCTGGACGCCGGTGCGCGCTGGGACTACGTGCTGCCGGACGGGCACAACGCGTTCGCCTACGTGTTCGAAGGCGACGTGGTCGTGGGCGAGGGTGAGGAGGCACGCCCGGTCGGGCGGCAGGACATGGCGGTACTGGGCGGCGGCGATCAGCTGCAGCTGCAGGCCGGTGCGGGCGGTGCGCGGCTGATCCTGGTGGCGGGGCGTCCGCTGAGCGAACCGGTCATGCGCCACGGCCCGTTCGTGATGAACACCCGCGAAGAACTGATGCAGGCGTTCGTCGACTTCCAGGAAGGTCGGTTCTGAGGCACGGTAGCGCCGGCCCGGGTGCGGCGCCCGGTGGTGCCCGGCGGGGGCGCAGCCCGCGGCCCCCCCAAAGCCGATGGGGGCACCCCCCCCCACCCGGCTCGGGGGC
>NZ_CAUQPH010000224.1:0-3615 GCF_963519925.1 uncultured Stenotrophomonas sp.
CCGTCGAACAGCGCCAGCGAGGCCGCCGCTGCATGGCGCCGGCTCATGCCGCTGCACCGCCGCGTGAAAGCAGCTCGGCCACCGCATCGGCCGCGCGCGCCGACGCGTCCTGGCGCAGCTGCAGGTGCAGCTGCTCGTAGGTCGGCTGGATATCGAGACCGCGCTGCGGATGTTCGAACCATTGCAGGATCGCATCGGCCAGCTTGTCCGGCACGCAGTCGTGCTGGATCAGCTCCGGCGCCAGGTCCTTGCCGGCCAGGATGTTGGGCAGCGCGAAACGGTCCACCTTGATCAGGCCCAGTGCCTTGACGATCCGGTAGGTCAGCTCCGCCACCCGGTAGCCCACCACCATCGTCCGCTTCACCAGCATGGTTTCCAGCGTGGCCGTGCCCGAGGCCAGCACCACCACGTCGGCCGCGATCATCGCCGTACGCGCCTCGCCGTCCAGCACGTGCGAATGCGCCACCGGCAACGCCGACCGCGACAGCTGCTCGTTGATCAGCTGGCGGCAGGCCGGGTTGGCCGCCGGGACCACCACGTGCAGGCCCGGAATACGCTCCGAAACCTGCCAGGCCGCCTCGAAGAAGGCTTCGCCCAGCTTGCTGATCTCGCCCAGCCGGCTGCCCGGCAGTACGGCCAGCACCTTCGCATTGGCCGGCAGGCCCAGCGCCACGCGAGCCGCCTCGCGGTCGCTGTGCAGCGGGATGTCGTCGGCCATCGGGTGGCCGACGAACCGTGCATCGATGCCGTGCCGCGCGTAGATCGGCGGCTCCATCGGGAACAGGCACAGCACCAGGTCGGCGCTGGCGCCGATCTTCTCCGCGCGCTTCTCGCGCCAGGCCCACACCGACGGACTGACATAGTGCACCGTGCGCACGCCGCGTTCCTTCAGCCAACGCTCCACGCCCAGGTTGAAGTCCGGCGCATCGATGCCGATGAACACGTCCGGCTGCCACTCCAGCACGCGGGTGCGGAATGCCTTGCGCAGGGCGAGCAGGCGCGGTAGGTGGCGCAGCACTTCGGTCAGCCCCATCACCGCCAGTTCGCTGGCGTCGAACCAGGTCTGGCAGCCGGCGTTGCGCATGGCGTCACCGCCGATGCCGGCAAATTCGGCATCGGGGAAGCGGCGTTGCAGTTCGCGGACCAGACCGGCGCCCAACAGGTCGCCGGAAGCTTCACCGGCGACCAGGGCGATCCGCAGCGGCCGAGCGGTCATCGCAGCAGCGGCCTCTCGGCGTGCTCGATGAAGTCCAGCATGTCCTTGACGTCGGCGCTGTGCGTGGCCTGTTCGGCCAGCTGCACCTTGGCTTCGGCCAGCGGCAGGCCGGCCACGTACAGGGTGCGGTAAGCACGCTTGATGCTGGCGATGCGCTCGGCATCGAAGCCACGGCGCTTCAGGCCTTCGCTGTTGATGCCACGCGGGCGACCCAGCGAGTCGCTGCCGACCATGGTGAACGGCGGGACGTCGCCATTGGTCAGTGCGCCCATGCCGAGGAAGGCGTGGGCACCGATGCGGCAGAACTGGTGGGCACCGGCGAAGCCGCTGATGATCACGTAGTCGCCCACGGTCACGTGGCCGGCGAGGGTGGTGTTGTTGGAGAACACGCAGTGGTTGCCGACATGGCAGTCATGCGCCACGTGGGTGTAGGCCAGCATCCAGTTGCCGTTGCCGATGGTGGTGACGCCACCGCCGCCGCCGGTACCGCGGTTGAGGGTGACGAACTCGCGGAACACGTTGTCGTCGCCGATCACCAGTTCGGTGCGCTCGCCGGCGTATTTCTTGTCCTGCGGCTCGCCGCCGACCGCGACGTGGCCGATGAAGCGGTTGTTGCGGCCGATCCGGGTCGGGCCGTGGATCGAGCAGTGCGGGCCGACTTCGGTGCCGGCACCGATTTCGACGTCGGCACCGATCAGGCAGAACGCACCGACACGCACATCCGCCGCCAGTTTTGCCGACGGGTCGATGACCGCGGTGGGGTGGATGAGCGGCGCGTTCATTCGCGGGTGCCGGCGCAGAGCACTTCGGCGCAGGCGACGACTTCGCCGTCGACCTTGGCCACGCAGTCGTACACCGCCATGTTGCGGATCACGCGCTTGATCTCCACGTGCATCTCCAGCACGTCACCGGGCACGACCTGCCTGCTGAAGCGGGCCTTGTCGACCTTGACCATGTAGAACAGCTTGGACTGGGCGTCACGGCCCAGGGTGAGCTGGGTCAGCACGCCGCCGGCCTGGGCCATGGCTTCGATGATCAGCACGCCGGGCATGATCGGCTGGCCGGGGAAGTGGCCCTGGAAGAACGGTTCGTTGATGCTGACGTTCTTGGTGGCGACGATGGTGCGCTTTTCGTAATCGATCGCGACGACCTTGTCGACCAGCAGGAAGGGGTAGCGGTGCGGGATCAGCGCCTGGATTTCGGTGATGTCCGGCAGCTTCTGTTCGTGGCTCATTCCTTCTCCTTGCTTACAGACAGGATGCGACGGGCCAGGGCATCGAGCTGCTTGAAGCGCGCGGCGTTCTTGCGCCACGTGCGATTGTCGGTCAATGGGGTCCCGGACGAGTACTCGCCCGGTTCGGTGATGGAGTTGCGCACCACGGACTTGCCGGTGATGACCACCTTGTCGCAGATCTCGAGGTGGCCGACGACGCCGACGGCGCCGCCGAGCAGGCAGTAGCGGCCGATCTTGGCGCTGCCGGCGATGCCGGTGCAGCCGGCGATGGCGGAGTGGGCGCCGATCTGGACGTTGTGGGCGATCTGGACGAGGTTGTCCAGGCGCACGTCGTTGTCGAGCACGGTATCTTCGAGGGCACCGCGGTCGACGCAGGTGTTGGCGCCGATCTCGCAGTCGTCGCCGATCCGCACGCCGCCGAGCTGGGGTACTTTGATCCAGCTGCCGGCATCCATGGCCAGGCCGAACCCATCGGCGCCAAGCACGGCGCCCGGATGGATGCGCACGCGCTTGCCGATGCGGACGCGGGTGACCAGGGTGACGCGGGCGATGAGTTCGCAGCCGGTGTCGAGGCTGCAGTCTTCGCCGATGACGCTGCCGGGGCCGACGATGCAGTTTTCACCGACCACGCTGCGCGCGCCGATGGTGACGAACGGGCCGATGTGGGCGCTGGCGGCGACCTGGGCGTCGGGATCGATGACGGCGCTGGGGTGGATGCCCGGCGGCCGGGTCGGGGCGATGTCGAACAGCGCGGCGATCTTGGCGAAGGTGGTGTACGGGTCCTTGGCGATCAGCGCGGTACCGGGTGCGGCGTCGGCGTCGTCGGCGCGCAGCACCACGATGCCGGCCTGGCTGTCGGCCAGCTGGGCCCGGTAGCGCGGATTGGCCAGGAAGGTCAGCTGGCCGGAGCCGGCATGGGCAAGCGTGGCCACGCCACGGATGGCGGTGCTGCCATCACCATGGACCTGCAGGCCAAACTGCTCGGCGAGTTGCTGGGCGGTATAGGTAGGAGTGTTCACGCCGCGAGTTTACCGTGTGCCGCCAGTTCGGTCATGCATCCGATCTTGGGCTTTCGCCGCCCGGCGCCGGTTTGCCGGGGCGCGCGCTGCAGCAGACGCGGCTGCCGGTGGGGCGAGCGCGGGGCCGCCGTGCCCTTGTGGGCGAA
>NZ_CAUQPH010000225.1:0-3607 GCF_963519925.1 uncultured Stenotrophomonas sp.
CCGCCAGGCGTTGCAGCGCCAGCAGCGGCAGCGCGCACGCGAGGCCGGCCCCAACGCCTCCGCGCTGGGCACGGAACTGAGCCGATGACGCCGGTACAGCGACGCCGGCTGGTGTGGGTGCTGCTGGTGCTGCTGGCCTCCGGGCTGGCCACCACGCTGGTGGCGTTCGCGCTCCAGCGCAACATCGCCTACCTGTACACGCCCTCGGAGGTGCTGCGCGGCGAGCACGGCACGCAGTCGAATTTCCGCCTCGGCGGCATGGTGGTCAAGGGCTCGTTCCAGCGTGCCGAGGGTTCGCTGGACGCCCACTTCGTGGTCACCGATGGCGATGCCACCCTGCCGGTGACGACCTCGCGGATCCTGCCCGACATGTTCCGCGAAGACTCGGCCGTGGTGGCGATGGGGCGCCTGCAGGACGGGGTGTTCGTCGCCGACGAAGTGCTGGCCAAGCACGACGAGAACTACATTCCCAAGGAAGTCGCCGACAAGATGGGCAAGGCGCACAGCAAGCACGACGTGCCCATGCCCGCCGTGGAGACACGCTGAGTGCTGCCGGAACTGGGGCAGGTCCTGCTGTTGTGCGCGCTGCTGGCGGCCCTGCTGCAGGCGCTGCTGCCGCTGTGGGGCGCGCAGCGTGGGCAGGTCGCGTGGATGGCGGTGGCCCGTCCGGCCGCGTTCGCCCAGCTGGCGCTGGTCGCCGGCGCCTTCGCGCTGCTTACCGTTGCGTTCGTGCAGCAGGATTTTTCGGTGGCCTACGTGGCCGAGAACTCCAACAGCCTGCTGCCGCTGGCCTACCGGTATTCGGCGGTATGGGGCGCGCATGAAGGCTCGCTGCTGCTGTGGGTACTGGTGCTGGCGCTGTGGGGCGCCGCGGTGGCGCTGTGGTCCAGGCGCCTGCCCGACACCGTGCGCGCACGCGTGCTGGGGGTGATGGGTATCATCAGCCTGGGCTTCCTGGCCTTCCTCTTTTTCACCTCCAACCCGTTCGCACGCCTGCTGCCGGCGCCGCTGGAAGGCCGCGACCTCAATCCGCTGCTGCAGGACCCGGGGCTGATCATCCACCCGCCGATGTTGTACGTGGGCTATGTGGGCTTCGCGGTGCCGTTCGCGTTCGCCATCGCCGCGCTGCTCGACGGCCGCGTCGATGCGCGCTGGCTGCGCTGGACCCGTCCGTGGACCAATGTGGCGTGGGGCTTCCTTACCCTCGGCATCGCGCTCGGCAGCTGGTGGGCATATTACGAGCTGGGCTGGGGCGGCTGGTGGTTCTGGGACCCGGTCGAAAATGCGAGCTTCATGCCGTGGCTGGCCGGCGCCGCCCTGATCCATTCGCAGGCGGTGACCGAGAAACGCGGCAGTTTCGCCAGCTGGACCCTGCTGCTGGCGATCGCCGCGTTCGCGCTGTCGCTGCTGGGCGCGTTCCTGGTGCGTTCGGGGGTGCTGACCAGCGTGCATTCGTTCGCCGCCGATCCGTCGCGCGGCGCGTTCATCCTGGTGTTCCTGGCCCTGGTGGTCGGCGCGGCGCTGGTGCTCTACGCGCTGCGCGCCGGCGCGCTGGGCAACGACGACCCGCGCCGCGGCTTCATGCCGACCTCGCGCGAGACCCTGCTGCTGGCCAACAACCTGCTGCTGGCCGGGGCCTGCGCGATGGTGCTGCTGGGCACCCTGTACCCGCTGCTGGCCGACGCGCTGGGGCTGGGCAAGGTGTCGGTCGGGCCGCCGTATTTCGGCACCCTGTTCATCGTGCTGATGGCGCCGCTGGTGGCGTTGCTGCCGTTCGGGCCGCTGGTCAACTGGCAGCGCGACCAGGCATCGCGGCGACTGGCCCTGCTGGCGCCGTGGGCCGGCCTCGCCCTGCTGCTGGGCGTCGTTGCATGGTTCATGGCACCGCAGGGCAAGCTGAAGGCCGCTGCCGGCGTGGCCGCGGCGGCATGGGTGGCGCTGGGTACCGCGCGTTTCGCCTGGACCCGCCTGCGCGGCAACGGCCGCTTCAATGCGGAAATGGTCGGCATGCTGCTGGCCCACGGTGGCGTGGCAGTGTTCCTGGTCGGCGCGTTGCTGGTGGAAGCGCTGAACGTGCAGCGCGAGGTCGCGCTCACCCCGGGCCAGAGCCTGGACGTGAGTGGCTACACCCTGCGCTTCGAGGGCGTGGACCACCAGCAGGGGCCCAATTACGTTGCCGACCGCGGCCACGTGCGCGTGCTGCAGGGCGATCGCGAGCTGGCCCTGCTGCACCCGGAGAAGCGCGCCTACGCCAGCGGCGGGCAGATGATGACCGAAGCCGGCATCCATGCGCGCGTGCGCGGCGATGTGTACGTGGCGCTGGGCGAGCCGCTGGGCAACAATGCATGGGCCGTGCGCGTGCATGTCAAACCCTTCGTGCGCTGGGTCTGGTTCGGCGCCGTGCTGATGGCGCTGGGTGGCTTCGTCACCGCCGCCGACCGCCGCTTCCGCCGTTTCCAGGAGTAGTTCCGTGTCCGATCCCCGCCCCGCCTCCCGCCCGCTGCCGCCCGTGGCCATCGTCATCGGCGTGCTGTTCTTCTTCGGGTTGCTCGGGCTGATGATCTACGGAGTGATGAAATCCGGCGCACCCGACCGCGACATCCTGCCCTCCGCGTTGATCGGTAAACCGGCACCGGCCTTTGCGTTGCCGGTCCTGCACGACCCGTCGATCACGGTGAACAGCAGCGAGCTGCGCGGCGCGCCGTACGTGCTCAACGTCTGGGGCAGCTGGTGCGCGGCGTGCCGCGAGGAACATCCGATCCTGACCCGGTTCGCCGAAACCAAGCGCGTGCGCGTGATCGGCTACAACTGGAAGGACGAGCCGACCGATGCGCTGCGCTGGCTGGAGCAGCTGGGCAATCCGTTCGTGCTGGTGCTGACCGACATCGAGGGCCGTACCGCGATCGACTGGGGCATCACCGCCGCGCCGGAAACGTTCCTGGTGGACGCCAGCGGCGTGGTGCGCTGGAAGTACAGTGGCGCGCTCAGCCAGCGCGTGATCGACACCCAGCTGATTCCGGAACTGGAGAAACTGGAACGTGACCATGCGAAACCGCGCACTACGCCTGCGGAATGATTCCGGCGCCGCGAGCCGCACGACCGACAGGCGTGCGCTACCGGTGTGGGTTCTCGCATTCGCGTTGATGGTTCCTGTGCTGACGCTGGCGCAGGCGGTGTCCGACCCGACCCCGCTGCAGTACCGCGACGCCGCCGAGGAAGCGCGCTTCCATGCGCTGGCCGCCGAGCTGCGCTGCGTGCAGTGCCAGAACCAGTCGCTGGCCGATTCCAATGCGCAGATCGCGCATGACCTGCGCCGCGAAGTGCTCACCCTGATGCAGCAGGGCCGCACCGATGCGCAGATCAAGCAGTTCCTGGTCGACCGCTACGGCGAGTTCGTGCTGTACCGCCCGGTGATGGACACCCGCAACAGCGTGTTGTGGTTCGGCCCCGTGGCGCTGGTGCTGGGCGGTGCCGGCGTGCTGGCCTGGGTGGTGCGCCGGCGCAGCCGCCAGGTGCAACCGATGGGCGACAGCGAGGAACGCTGGTGAGCGCGTGGATGCAGGCGATTGCCGGGCTGTGCGCCGCGGTGGTGGCGATGGTGGTGCTG
>NZ_CAUQPH010000226.1:0-3494 GCF_963519925.1 uncultured Stenotrophomonas sp.
GCTCTGGCTGTGGATGGGCCAGCTCGGCTTCGCTACCGGCTTCTGCGTCACCCTGGGCGGCTGGATGCTGACCGCGCTGGTGCTGCCCTACCTCGCCGCCTGGACGCGGCCGGACGCGGAGGCGCGACGCTGATGTGGGCACGTGCGCTGGCCGGCCTGCTGGCAGGCTTCTTCGTGGCGGCCGCCGCCGCCGGCCTGATCACCTGGGTGCCGTCCGGCCCCTGGCAGGCAGTGATCGTGCCCAGCATGGTCGCCTTCATTCCGCTGTGGATGCTGGCCGCGCTGTGGGCATTCTCGTTCCGTACCGGGCTGCGTGCGTGGTTGTGGCTGGGTGCCACCGCTGCGTCCGGCTTCGGCCTGCTGTGGCTGCTGCGCCACTTCGACTGGGTGCAGTGAGGCCTGTCCGATGAAATTCAGTTCGCTCACCCTGCGTACCTTCACCACCGTGCACACCTGGGTTGGCCTGGTGGCGGGGTTTGCCCTGTTCGTGGCGTTCTACGCCGGTGCGATCACCGTGTTCCACCACGACCTGCCGCTGTGGCAGTCGCCGCAGGGCATGGACCAGCCGGCGCAGACCCTGGACGACGCGCAGCGCCTGCTCGATGGCGTGCTGGCCCGGCATCCGGATGCGCGCAGGCACGTGGGCATGACCTTCCCCGGCGCGGAAACGCCGCAGTCCATCGCCTACTGGCAGGACGCCAAGGGCACCTGGCTGTTCGCCTGGGCCGACCATGTCGATGGCAGCCCTACCCCACCGCAGGCCGGGCTGGCCGAGCTGGTCAATGAGCTGCACTACACGCTGGGCCTGCCGGTGGCCGGCATCTACCTGATGGGCGTGGTCAGCCTGCTGTACGGGCTGGCGCTGCTGTCCGGGCTGGTGATCCACCTGCCAAAGCTGGTCGGCGACCTGTTCGCGCTGCGCCCGGGCCGCAACCTGAAGCAGATGTGGCAGGACGCGCACAACGTGATCGGCGTGCTCAGCCTGCCCTTCCACCTGCTGTTCGCGGTCACCGGCGCGTTGCTGTGCCTGATGTTCCTGCAGATGGCCGCGCTCAATCCATTGATCTACGACGGCAAGCTGCTGGCTGCGATTCCCGGCGCCACCGATACCGCCCCGATCCGCGCACCGGCCAACCAGCCCGTACGCGCCGGCAGCCTGGCGATGCTGCACGCACGCTCGATCGCGGTGGCCAACGAGCTGGGCCAGAAGCACTTCGAGCCGGCCTACCTGAAGCTGGCCAATGCCGGCGATGCGAATGCCACCATCGAGATCACCGGCGACGGCGGTGTGTCACTGGGGCCGCTGGGCGCGGTCGCGCTGGACGCCAACACCGGCGAGGTGCTGCACACCCAGCTGCCCGGGCAGCGCGACGCCAACCATGCGACGCTGGCTGCGGCCTACGCGCTGCACTTCGGCGAGTTCGGCAACGGCTGGGTGCCGTGGCTGTATTTCGCGCTCGGCCTGGGGGGTGCCTTCCTGTTCTATTCGGGCAACCTGCTGTGGATCGAGTCGCGGCGCAAGCGCCGCCAGGTCGTACAGGGGCGCGCGCAGATCAACATGGCGCGGGCCACGGTGGGCGTGTGCATCGGGCTGTGCGTGGCGGTGTCGGCGGCGTTCGTCAGCGTGCAGCTGCTGGAACACCTGGCCCCCGCGCACGCCGATGCTGGCATGCGCTGGACCTGCTTCCTGGTCTGGGGCGGCTGCGCCCTGTGGGCCGCGCTGCGCGCGCCGTCCAAGGCGGCGGTGGAGCTATTGTGGGCGGCAGCGATCGTCACCGCGTTGATCCCGGTGGTGCATGGCGCGATGAGCGGCTGGTGGCTGTGGACCAGCGCCACGCACGGCTACTGGCCGCTGTTCTGGGTGGACGGCGTGGCGCTGGCGATGGCGCTGGGCTTTGCGGCCATGGCTCGCGCAACGCAGCGCCGGGCCGTAAACGGCGACCCGAACAGCGTGTGGGCGCACACGCGGGCGTAACGGACAAAGGGCGTCGCCCGCTTTGGCAGGGTCGGTTCCCAAACGACCGTCGATAACGGTGATCGGTTCGGTAACGCATGACCAGCGGCGGAGATTCGCGCGAAATGCGTCGCCCCGTTCGAGGTCATGCGCTACCGAATGTTGCGCCGCTATGGGCGGTCGTTCGGGAACCGACCCTACCGACGATTGCATCGCCAGATGCAGGCTGGGTGCCGCTTTCAGAATTCTTCAGGCGTTCTTCCAGCACTTCAGACGCGGTGCTGGCGTAGTGGCACCTCACTTCCGAGGAGCGCCACCATGCCCCACCCCGCCCGTCGTTTCGCCGCACTGGTCCTGTCCATCACCGCTTGCCTGCCCACCGCGGCTCAGGCCGCCTCGCCGCGCCTCGACCCTGCACCGCTCGCCGCGCTGGAGGCGGCCGTTGCCAGCGACGAGATCAAACAGGTCACCAGCGTGCTGTTGCTGGTGGACGGCAAGGTGGCCTACGAGCACTACTTCAATGGCGCCGATGCCGAAACCCTGAACGACGTGCGTTCGGCCAGCAAGAGCGTGACCGCCCTGCTGGTGGGCGCAGCGATCGGCGACGGGCACCTGCCCGGGGTGCAGGCCCGGGTCTACGACTACTTCCCGGAATTCACCGCGAAACACCCGGTGGATGCCCGCCTGCGCGGCACCATGGTCGAGGACCTGCTCACCATGAGCAGCCTGTGGGAATGCGATGACCAGAATCAATTTTCCGCCGGCAACGAAGAGCGCATGTACGTGACCGAGCGCTGGCTGGACTTCGCGCTGGCGCTGCCGGTCAAGGGCTTCGCGCCCTGGATGAGCCGCCCGGAGAACAGCCCGCACGGGCGCGCGCACGCCTACTGCACGGCCGATTCGTTCGTACTGGGCGCGGTGCTGGAACGGACCACGAAGCTGCCGCTGGCCGACTACGCCGCGCAAGCGCTCGAACGCCCGCTGGGTATCACCCGCAGTCACTGGAACCGTTCCCCCGAAGGTATCGGCATGGGCGGCGGCGGCACCCGCTACCGCAGCCGTGACCTGGCCCGGCTGGGCGAGCTGGTGCTGGCCGGTGGCCGCTGGCAGGGCAAACAACTGGTGCCTGCCGACTACATCGCGGCAATGATCCGCCCGCAGGCGCAGACCGACGACGGCAGCGACTACGGCTACCAGTGGTGGGGCCTGAAGCTGCCGGTGGACGGAAAGGAAACCACGGTGTGGGCGATGTCGGGCAACGGCGGCAACTACGTGTTCGTGATGCCGGACAGGAAGCTGGTCGCGGTGGTGACCAGCAGGGCCTACAACCGCAGTTACGCCCACCCGCAGTCGCGCCGGGTGCTTACCGAATTCCTGCTGCCGGCGTTGCGCTGAGGCCCTGCAGGTCATCGGGGCGCCAGGACGCTGCCAGTACCTGTGCGCGCTGGGCGGCCACGTCCGCGTCGATCCGGGCCAGCAGGCGCTCCCAGCCGGCCGCCTGCCGCAGCGGGGCGAACAGTGGCGTGACGCGCAGCCACGC
>NZ_CAUQPH010000227.1:0-3481 GCF_963519925.1 uncultured Stenotrophomonas sp.
GTGGCGGCCGCAGGCCGCCGCCGGGGGACATTTGCATAGGGGCCTGCCGGCCGCGACGGGGCCCTCAACGCTCGCGAAAAACCTGACCGAAGACCGTCAAGCTGCTCCGACCTAAATCCCTGAATGACTGCCCACCGTCGAATGGATCAGGCCGCCGCGCGCTTGCGCCCGTAGACCCCAGTCCCTGCGGCAATTCCGCATCATTCACAATTTGATACAGCCGCGCGTTTAGGCTGGAAATCCGCGTTCTGTCGCGGCGGATGACAAACCCCGCAACTTTCGGCACTGTCGTGTGGTCTGATCCGCACGCAGTCTCTCCCCTGGCAAGGTGCCATGAGCAAGTTGATGAAATTCAAAGCCCCCGCATTCCTGATGGCCCTGGCGCTGAGCGCCCCCCTGGCGCTGGCGGCGTATGCCGACTCGCCGGCCTTGCCGTCGGCGGCCACGGCCGACCAGGTGACGACCTCCAAGCTGGTCTACGGGCTGCTGTCGGACAGCCGCTACGCCTACCGGCCACGCGCACTGGACGCTGCCACGTCCAAGGACGTGTTCAAGCGCTACCTGGAGTCGCTGGACGGCAGCAAGCAGTTCTTCACCCAGGCCGACATCACCAGGTTCGCCCCGTTCGAGGCCAACATCTCCTCCGCGATCCGTGGCGGCGAGCTCGAGCCGGCATTCCAGGTGTTCGCGGTCTACAAGCAGCGCGTGGGCGAGCGGGTGGGCTATGCGCGCAAGCTGCTCAAGCAGGATTTCGACTTCAGCAGCGACGAACGCTTCGAGTACGACCGCAAGGACGTGCCGTGGGCGGCCAGCAGCGCCGAGCTCGATGACCTGTGGCGCAAGTCGGTCAAGAACGACTGGCTGCGGCTGAAGCTGGCCGGCAAGCAGCCGGCGGACATCCGCAAGACGCTGGACAAGCGCTATGCGCAGCTGGAGAAGTCGGTCAACGAACTCAAGGGCGAGGACGTGTTCCAGTTCTTCCTCAACGCCTACACCAGCGCGGTCGATCCGCACACCGATTACTTCACCCCGCGCACTGCCGAAAACTTCAACCAGGCCATGTCGCTGTCGCTGGAAGGCATCGGTGCGCAGCTGCAGCGCCAGGACGACATGGTGGTGATCCGTGAGGTCATCGCCGGCGGTCCCGCCGCCGTGAACGGCACGCTGAAGCCGGGCGACCGCATCGTCGGCGTCGGCCAGGGCAAGTCCGGGCCCGTCGAGGACGTGATCGGCTGGCGCATCGATGACGTGGTCGCCAAGATCCGCGGCAAGAAAGACACCCAGGTGCGGCTGGAATTCATTCCGGCCGAGGAAGGCGTGGACGGCAAGCCGCACATGCTGGTGCTGACCCGTCAGAAGGTGCGCCTGGCCGAGCAGGCCGCCAAGGGTGAAACCCTGACCATCCCCGCGAAGGACGGCGAGCCGGAGCGCCGCGTGGGCGTGATCAAGCTGCCGACCTTCTACCAGGACTTCGAGGGTCGCCGTCGCAATGCCACCGACTACGCGTCGGCCACCCGCGACGTCGCCAAGCTGCTGGCCGGTTTCAAGAACGACAAGCTGGACGGCGTGGTGCTCGACCTGCGCAACAACGGCGGCGGTTCGCTGGACGAAGCGATCGAACTCACCGGCCTGTTCATCGAGCAGGGGCCGGTGGTGCAGGTGCGTGAATCCGGTGGCCGCGTCACGGTCAACAACGACCGCAGCGAAGCGGTGGCCTGGGATGGCCCGCTGGCGGTGCTGATCAACCGCGGCTCGGCCTCCGCGTCGGAAATCTTTGCCGGCGCGATCCAGGACTACGGCCGCGGCCTGGTCATCGGCGAGACCACGTTCGGCAAGGGCACCGTGCAGAACATCGTGGACCTGGACCGTTGGCCGAGCGGCGAAGCCCAGCGCTTCGGCCAGGTCAAGCTGACCATCGCCCAGTTCTTCCGCGTCAGCGGCAGCAGCACCCAGCACAAGGGCGTGGTGCCGGACCTGGCCTTCCCGGCCAGTGTCGACGCCACCGAGTACGGCGAAAGCACCTACGACAATGCCCTGCCGTGGACCCGCATCGCCGCCGTGCCGCACACCCAGTACGGCAACTTCGGTCCGCTGCTGCCCAAGCTGGAAAGCCGTCACGCCTCGCGCATCGCCACCGACAAGGAATTCCAGTGGTGGAACGAGGACGTGGAGCAGTTCCGCACCGAAGCGGCCAAGAAGTACATTTCGCTCAATGAAGGCGAGCGGCGTGCCGAGCGCGAGCGCCAGGACACCCAGCGCAAGGAGCGCCAGGCCACCCGCAAGCAGCTGGGCCTGGACCTGGACCCGCTGGCCGACGACAGCAATGACGATGGCCTGACCGGCAACGAGCGCGACATCGTCAAGGATGCGGCGCGCGAGAAGGCCGCCGAAAAGCGCCCTGATCCGTTGCTGCGCGAGTCGGCCGCGATCCTGGCCGACGCGGTGAACCTGCTGGCCGAAGACCGCCCGCTGTCAGCGCAGGTCCTGCCGCAGTCGACCGCGGTGGGCCGTTGGGCGGATTGACGTTCCGGCACCCCGGCGCACGACCAACGGTCGTGCGCTACCGGGTTGCGGTGCCCGCGCCGCCGCCGGTAGGTCACGACCGTTGGTCGTGACCGCGTGAACCCAACAGAAACGAAGGCCGGCGGAAGCGCCGGCCTTCTGCGTTCTAGACCCCACGCATACGCCGCCGCCCCTATGCTTGGCCGATCTTCCTCCTGCAGGAGCGCCCATGCGGCTGTCCCATGCACTCCCGGCCGGCCTGCTGGCCCTGTCCCTGTCCGCCTGCGGCGGCAAGGCTGCCGACAGCACGCTGCTGCGCGAATCCTTTGATTCGGGCGACACCTACTCGCGCACCGTGCCCGGCACCCCGGCGCAGGCCTGCGAAGCCGCGCGGCGCACCCTGCTCAGCCAGGGCTATGCGATCGCGCGCGCCGACGCCGACGCGGTGGAAGCGAACAAGAATTTCCAGCCCAGCGAGGATTCGCATGAGCAGCTCGTGCTGCGCATTTCCTGCGCGCCGCGCGGCGATGAAGCGCTGGTGTTCATCAGCGCGGTGCAGGACCGCTATGCCCTGAAGAAGAGCCCGACCTCGGCCAGCGTCGGCGTGGGTGCGCTGGGCTCGGTCTCGCTCCCGTTCGGCAGCAACGACGATTCGCTGGTGAAGGTCGCCAGCAGTACCGTGCAGGACGCGGATTTCTACCGTCGCTTCTTCGCGCGCCTGCAGCAATACCTGCCGGCCGCCAAGGCCAGCACGCCCGAACCCGCGCCGGTCCCGCCGGTGCCCGCACCTCAGGCGCCAGTACCGGAGCCGGCACGCGAGCCTGCCGCCGCGCAGCCGGTTCCGGCGTCACCCACGCTTGATCCCGCCACCTCGGCGCCCACACCGTCCACCTCAGCCCCCGCTACCGCCAGCCCGCTGCCGCCTACGTCCGTCGGGGATACGCCGGTTCCGACCCACTGAGCGGCCGCGTCTCCGTGC
>NZ_CAUQPH010000228.1:0-3427 GCF_963519925.1 uncultured Stenotrophomonas sp.
GTGCACCTTGCCGCGCAGCGGTTCGGGCAGGGTCGCCAGCGCCCGGGCCAGGTCGATCCAGCCTTTATGGCCGTCGGTACCGGCGTTGCTTACCAGCACCAGCGCCTCGGGGTCGTGCGTCCAGCGCGCGCGCAGGGCGGCTCCCGCTGCGGCATCGACCGGGGCGAAGCGCTGCAGGTCCACGCCATTGCGCACCACGTCGATCGGGCAGCGCCGATAGGGGCTGTCGAGCAGCATCTGCCGGGTGTGCTCGGATACCGCGATGACCCGGTCGGTGCCCCAGCGTGCGCGCACCGCGTTGCCGAACGTGTTGGCGGACTTGCTGTTGTGCTTGGTGAACACCAGCTTCGGCCGGCGCGGCAGCCCGGCCACCGCTTCCATCGCCACCCGGTGGTCGCGCGCGCCGTTGGCATGGACGATGTCGATGTCGTGCTGCTGGATCAAGCCGCGCAGCGTGCGCAGGTCCGCCCATTGCCGACCGAGCGTGGCCAGGCCGCTGCTGAAGGCGATTTCCACCGGCGTGGCGATGCCTTCGGCGCGGACCACGCGGACCACCCGGCTGTTGCCGGGCGCGGCCACGAACAGCTGGTGGCGGGGTGACAGCGCGCGGGCCAGCGACGCGAGGTAGGTCGTGTGGCCACCGCCGTCGCCGGCGTGGAAGTTGGTGTAGAGGATCTTCATGGGAGCCTTGGATAAACGCCCGGGAAGTCTGCCACACCCGTGTTCAGCTGGCGTCGCGGGCGCGCGGCGGGTCGCTGACGGGCTGCCCGTGCTGCAGCATCCACAGCATGATGGTCTTCTGCCGCACGTAGTTGGCGCGCACGTAGGCATACACCAGGCCATGCCAGCCATCGCGGAAACCGCCGCGCAGCAGCAGCCCCCGCCAGAAACGCCACGCGGGGGCGAGCACCAGCTTGGCCAGCGTGGCGCGCTTGCCACGCGCGAACTCGTGCTCGGCCATCATCCGCGCATAGCGCTGGGTCTTGGCCAGCTGCTGCTCCAGCGAGCGGTAGGGGTAGTGGATCAGGTCGCCGCGCAGCGTGCCCACGCTGCCATCCACGCTGGCCGCTTCATGGATCTCGCGCTTGCCGCGCCAGCCGCCGTGGCGGCGGTCGAACAGCCGCAGCACCCGGTCCGGGTAGGCATTGCCATGGCGCAGGAAGCGGCCGAAGTACTCGGAGAGCCGGGCGAAGCGGTAGCCATGGTGGTCGGCGAAGCCCGCCGCCTGGGCGACGAGGATTGCCGCGCGCAGGTCATCGCTGACCCGTTCGTCGGCATCCAGGCACAGCACCCAGTCGTGCGCGGCTTGTGCCACGCAGAACGCCTTCTGGCTGCGGAAGCCGTCGAACGGGCGTTGCAGCACCCGTGCGCCGGCGGCGGTGGCGATGGCCACGGTCGCATCGGTGGAATACGAGTCCACGACGATCACCTCGTCGCAGAAGGCCAGCGAGGCCAGGCAATCGCCGATGCGGTCGGCTTCATTGAACGCGATAATGCAGCCCGTGATGCGAGGCCGTTCAACGGGAGCGGTCGTGGAGGACATGATGGCCGAGTACCTGTTGTTTGCGACGGAGCGCTATGCGCTGCCTATTCTCGCCCCGTTGGCCCAGGCGTTGCACGCCTCCGGCCAATCGGTGTCGGCGTGGTTCGCCGATGGGGCGGCGGGGGCAAGCCTGCCGGGCGTGCCCGACGTGGGCCTGCAGCAGGCCCTGGCGCTGCGCCCGCGCGCGGTGTTCAGCGCGGCCAACTGGGTGCCGCCGTTCATCGCCGGGGCCAAGGTGCAGGTCTTCCATGGTTTCAACGTCCAGAAGCGCGACAGTGCGCGTGGCCACTTCCGGGTGCGCGGGCTGTTCGACCTGTACTGCACCCAGGGCCCGGCGACGACGTCGCCGTTCCGCGAGCTGGCCGCGCGCGAAGGCCACTTCGCCGTGGCCGAAACCGGCTGGCCGAAGCTGGACCCGTTGTTCCTGGACGACGGTGGCGCCAGCGCCGCGCTGCGCGCGCCTGCCCACGGCCGGCCGGTGATCCTGTTCGGTTCCACCTTCACCGAGCGCCTGAGCGCGGCGCCGCACCTGTACGAGCAGATCGCCGCCGATATCGCCCGGGGGGACCATTATTGGCTGCTGACCCTGCACCCGAAGTGCCCGCCGGAACTGTTCGCGCAATACCGCGCGCTGGCCGGTGCCAACGCCGCCTTCATCGAACCGGAGCAGGTAATGGCCGCGCAGCGCGCGGCGGACGTGCTGGTGTCGGACACCTCGTCGATCGTTTCGGAGTTCGTGGTGCAGCACAAACCGGTGGTGACCTTCCGCAACCGCGTGCCGCAGCCGCACATGATCGATTTCGACGATCCGGCCCAGCTGCCGCTGATGCTGGCGCGCGCGCTGCAGCCGGAACCGGCCCTGATGGCCGAGATCCGCCGTTACGCCGACGACATCCATCCGTGGCGCGACGGCCGCTCCAGCGAGCGGGTCATTGCCGCCACCGAGGATTTCCTGGCGGGGGAGATGGGCACCCTCAAGCGGAAGCCGTTCGGCGCGTGGACGCGTGGCCTGCAGATCCGCAGGGACCTGGGGTATTGGGGGCCAGCGCGGCGTTGAGCTGCTCGAACACCGTCCGCGCCTCGGCCTCGGGCAGGTAGCGCAGGCACAGCGCGATGCTGCCATTGGCGCCCGCCGTATCCAGCCACACGCTGGACGTGCCCAGCCACCGGTCCAGCGGCGAGCGGCTCAGGCGCAGCGACTGCAGCTTGTCCAGCTCGGCGAACCGCCACCAGCGTTGCCACCAGCCGCCACGCACCGCCACATAGCGCGCGTCCAGGTAATACCCCGCGCGCGCCATCGTGCGGTAGGCACGCAGCGCCGACCAAGGCAGCCACGCCAGCAGCAGCGCGCCCCACGGGCCCACTTCCCGGACCGCGCCGGCGGCCAGCAGGGGCACGATCACCAAGGCCGGCAGGCACAGCCGCCACCAGCCACGCAGCGGCACCGCGCGCCACTGCGGCGGTGGCCACTGCAGCTGCGGCAGCAGGTGCTGCACCAGCGCGTCGCAGGCGTCGGGCGTGGCCAGCGGGGCCAGTTCGCGCAGGTCGCGGCGCTCGCCATCGTTGGACACCCCCGCGGCGATGTCGATGCGCAGCTGGCGGCGCTGGAACCAACGCTGCAACGCCGTTTCCCGCAACGTCCAGGCCTGGATGCGGCGGCGCGCCACGCTGGTGCGCATGCGGGTGAGCAGGCCGCTGGCCACGGTCAGCCGGCGCTCGTGCTCGGTCAGCCGGAAGCCGTGGTAGCGCAGCAGGGCCAACACCACCGAGAACACGCGCAGCATCCCCCAGAACGCTGCCACCATCACCAGCGCCGCCACCACCCAGACCCAGGTCGCCGGATGCAGCGTGTTGGCGTAGCCGAAGGCCTGGCGCCCGCCGTAC
>NZ_CAUQPH010000229.1:0-3423 GCF_963519925.1 uncultured Stenotrophomonas sp.
CGTGCAGCTGCGCGTGCGGCAGCCGTCTGCGGCCAATGCCGCCGGCCAGCACCCGCGGCTGCGGCAGCTGCAGCTGATCGTCGGCAGCGGCCCTGCGCAGGCGCCGCAGATGCAGACCCGCCGCTTTACCGCCACCGACTGGAAGCAGGACGGCGCCTGGTACCAGGTGGCGTGGGAACTGCCGGCACCGGCCAACGGCGGTTTCGTGCGCGCGCGGGGCAGCAACACGGATGAGCCGACGCCATTGGAGGATGTCAAGGGCGAAGATCCCTGGCAGGACCTGTGGTTCCATTCCAACCCGGTGTTCATCACGCGCTGAGATGGCGGCCGTGAATGCCGCGCCAGCACGCCTGCACGGCCCGGTCACGGGCGCTTGCCGACTCTGGTGGCAGACCCCTGCCACCGGAGCGCCGATGACCACGCTGACCCTGCACGACCTGGCCAAGAAAATGGCCGGCATCGACTTCACCATGCTGCAGACCTTCGCCGACAACGGCGAGATCGCCGGTCGCCCGATGAGCAACAACGGCGACGTCGACTATGACGGCGACAGCTGGTTCTTTTCGCTGGACAGCACCGACATGGTGCGTGAACTGCAGGCCGAACCCAAGGTGGCGCTCAGCTTCACCGGCAGCAAGGGCCTGCTCGGCAAGCCGCCGCTGTTCGTGTTCGTGCAGGGCAAGGCGCGCATCGTCCGCGACAAGGAGGTGATGCGAGAACACTGGCAGAAGAGCCTGGAGCGCTGGTTCGAGCAGGGCGTGGACACCCCCGGCCTGGTCCTGATCCACGTCCACGCCCACCGCATCCATTACTGGGACGGCGAAGACCAGGGCGAGATCCAGGTCTGACCTGGGGCCATGCCTGCTGCCCGCGCCCCGCAGATCGGTTGTGCAGGTTGGTCCATTCCAACCCGCCACGCTGATCTGTTCGGCCCGGGTGAGAGCATGCTGGCGCGATACGCCACCCGCTTTGCGGTGGTGGAAATCAATTCCTCGTTCTACCGGCCGCACAAACCCGCCACCTACGAGCGGTGGGCGGCCAGCGTGCCCGCCGGTTTCCGGTTCTCGGTAAAGATCCCGCGCACGATCTCGCATGACTCGGGGCTGGTCGGGGCAGGGCCCCTGCTTGACCGTTTCCTCGGTGAGGCCGGCGCGCTCGGCGCCAGGCTCGGCGGCCTGCTGCTGCAGTTGCCACCGTCGCTCGAACTGGACGCCCGCCGGGCCTCCAGCTTCTTCCGTGCCCTGCGCAGGCGCAGCACCGTGCCCCTGGTCTGCGAACCGCGCCATGCCAGCTGGTTCACGGACGCTGCGGATGCCCTGCTCAAGCGTTATGACGTTTCGCGGGCGGGTGCCGATCCGGCGCGCGTTCCTGCCGCGGCGCACCCCGGCGGCGCGCCGTCGTGGCACTACTGGCGCTGGCACGGCACACCGCGCGTCTACTACAGCGACTACGATGATGCCGCATTGAACGCGCTCGCCGCACAGGTGCAGCGGGTGCGTGGCCCGCGATGGGTCATCTTCGACAACACCGCGCATGGCTTCGCCGTTGCCAATGCCGCGCGGCTGCAGGAGGTGCTGCGTGCCTGAAGGTCCTTCCATCGTCATCCTGCGCGAAGCGGCAGCGAAGTTCCGCGGCAAAACGGTACGCCGCGCGATCGGCAACAGCAGCCTGGACCTGACCCGCATGGAAGGCCGGCGGGTGAAGGCGCTGCGCAGCTGGGGCAAGCATTTCCTGATCGAATTCAGTGGCTTCAGCCTGCGCGTGCACATGCTGATGTTCGGCAGCTACCGCATCGACGAGCGCAAGCCCTCGCCACCGCGGGTGTCACTGCAGTTCGACAACGGCGAACTCAACATCTACGCCTCCTCGCTGAAATACGTCGAAGGCCCGCTGGACGCCAGCTATGACTGGCGCACCGACGTGATGAACGATGCCTGGGATCCGCGCCTGGCCCGGCGCCGCCTGAAGCAGCAACCGGACACCCTGGTCTGCGACGCATTGCTGGACCAGGACCTGTTCGCCGGGGTCGGCAACATCATCAAGAACGAAGTGCTGTTCCGCCAGCGCGTACATCCCGAGTCGAAGGTGGGCGACCTGCCGCCGCGCGTGCTCGGCGAGGTGATCGCCGATGCGCGCGAATACAGTTTCAGATTCCTTGAATGGAAGCGTGCCTTCGAGCTGAAGAAGCACTGGCAGATCCATACCAGGCGGACCTGCCCGAACTGCGGTGGACCGGTGTCGAAGACCTATCCAGGCAAGAGCAGGCGGCGGACCTTCTTCTGCCCGAACTGCCAGGTCCGCTACTGAGGTCCGCACGCCCTGCACATCGTGTGCGGTAGGGTGACGGCCTGACCATGTCCCCGGGCAACGCATGACGGCACCTCCCTCTTCGCCAACCCTGCCGGCGGCGACCCGCACCCGCTCGATGATCGTGGCCGGCCTGTCCACGGTGGTGGAGTGGTACGACTTCACCCTGTACCTGTACCTGGCCACGGTGCTGTCGCGGGTGTTCTTCGGCGGGGGCGACGATGCGCTGCTGGTGACCCTGGCCGGGTTCGCGGTGTCCTACCTGATGCGGCCGCTCGGTGCGCTGTGCTTCGGGCACCTGGGCGACCGCTTCGGGCGGCGCTACATGCTGCTCGCCTCGATGGCGCTGATGACCGTGGCGATGCTGGCCACCGCGCTGCTGCCGACCCATGCCACCGCCGGCGCGACAGCGGGCGTGCTGTTGCTGCTGCTGCGCTGCGTGATGGCGTTCTCCGTCGGTGGCGAGTACACCGGCGTGGTCGCCTACCTGCTGGAAACGGCGCCGCTGAAACGGCGCGGCCTGATCACCTCGCTGGCCTCGGCGGCGAGCGAGGTCGGCGCGCTGCTGGCGGTGGCGTTGTCCGCGCTTACCGTGGCGCTGCTCAGTACCGCGCAGCTGGATGGCTGGGGCTGGCGCATCCCGTTCTTCGTCGGCGCGGCCCTGGCTGGCGGCATCCTGCTGGCGCGCTCGACCATGCACGAATCGCCGGAGTTCGAGCGCCAGCAGCGCGCCGGCACGGTGCCGCGCTCGCCGATCCGCGACACCTGGCGCTTCCATCGCGGCGCGGTGGCGCGCACCTTCGCGATCTCGGCGCTGGGGTCGATCACGTACTACGTCGGCATCACCTATGTGCCGGCGTTCCTGGGCTCGGCGGGCGGGATGGCCGAAGGCGAAGCGCTGTGGCTGTCCACGTTGGCGGCGGTAGCGGTGATCGTAGCCACGCCCCTGGCCGGCGCCTTGTCCGACCGGATCGGGCGCAAGCCGGTGCTGATCGGCCTGGCGGTGCTGTCGGCGGTGCTGCCGTTGAGCCTGTTCGCGTGGATGGCCGGCGGCAGCACCGGGGTGATCGCCGCGGCCGCGGTGGCCCTGGCCTGCCTGGCCGGTGGGGTCAGCGC
>NZ_CAUQPH010000230.1:0-3335 GCF_963519925.1 uncultured Stenotrophomonas sp.
GGGCGGCTGCGGGGTCGTCGAAGCGGGACAGCAGCAGGCGGCGCGGGGCGATGGCGCCCCCGGCCAGGACCAGACGCAGCAGCGCCTCGGTGGGACAGTTCAGTTCGGCAGGCATCCGCTCAGGCTAGCCCGCATACGACGACGGCGCCCTGGGGCGCCGTCGCGTTGTTGCGTCAGGTTTTACAGTTATTGCGCGTCGGGGTGCTTGGCCGAATAGCCGACCAGGACCGGCTTCACGCCCTGCATCACCAGCGCGTAGCTGACCTTGTCGAAGGTGCGGAACACCATCGCGTGGGCGGCGTACTCATCCGGCAGCGAGACCCGGCCGGCACCAGAGGTGAGCGAGTCGTCCATGCGCGAGGAGTTCGGGTACTGCATGCGGTGTGCTACGTGACGACCCTGGCGCCACAGCGATACCACGGTGCCGTTGTCGATGCCGTTGGCGCTGCCGGCCGAGATCGCGACGACATCGCGCGGGCCGCCGGCCAGGTACATGTCCGTCACCGCCAGCACGCGCATGTCCAGGCCTTCGGTCTGGGCGGCAGGTGCGTGCGGGAAGAACTGCAGGTCGTACGGGTTGGCCTCGACCGGGACCAGGCGGTCGCCGGCACGGACTTCGCGCCCGTCGACCCGGCCCTGCAGCGCCAGCGTGGTCACTTCGGACTGGCCGTCGGCCAGCTTGACCACGGTGCCCACGTTCAGCTGGGCCAGCTCGTAGCCCAGCATCTCGTTGCGCTTGCTGGGCGCGGCCACGAAGTTCTTCCACAGGTTGCCGCTGCCGGGCGTGACATCGCCATTGGCGGTCAGGTCCTCGGTCGGCTTGGGCAGCGAATAGCGCACGGTCGGACGGACCACCGCCCAGCGCTGGCCCACTTCGGCGCCGTCCAGGCCGCGTACGTAGGCGGTCTGGCCGGTGGTGGCGCGCAGCCGGTTGTCTTCCAAGGCAACCACGTAGGGCAGCGAGTCGATCTCGTCCACCACGCTGAGCTGCTTCAGGAAGGGTTCGATCTGGTCCAGCGGCAGCGCGTTGATCGGCTGTTCCTGGCGCGGGCCGGGCTGGGCCACGACGCGATCCAGGTAGGCCAGGCTCAGCACGTCGCCCGGATAGATCAGGTGCGGATTCTTGACCTGCGGGTTGGCCTGCCAGATTTCCGGCCACAGCCACGGCTTTTTAAGGAAGCGCGCGGAAATGTCCCACAAGGTATCGCCCTTCTGGACGACGTAGGTTTCCGGGTGCCCGCCATTCACTTCAACGGCGGTAGCATAGGTAGCGACGGTCAGCATCGCGACGGCGAGGACCGTACGAGTTCTTTCAAACATAGGTGTGGTGCCTGATTCCCCAACAGGTTCGCGCACTATAGTCCAGAAACCGGGGCGCAGGGCAAGCGTTGGCGATAGAATTGCGACGTACGCCGCTTTAAGGGCGCCCCCAAACGGTATTTGCCATGGCCATCCTGCCCATTCTTGAGTTCCCGGACCCGCGCCTGCGCACCAAGGCCGCGCGTATCGACGCCGCCGAAGTGACCACGCCGGCCTTCCAGACCCTGCTCGACGACATGTTCCAGACCATGTACGACGCCCCCGGCATCGGCCTGGCGGCGTCCCAGGTCGACGTCCACAAGCGTTTCATGGTGATCGACGTCAGCGAAGAGAAGGACACCCCGCTGGTGTTCATCAACCCGGAGATCGTCACCAGCGAAGGTGGCCAGGTCTACCAGGAGGGGTGCCTGTCGGTCCCCGGCATCTTTGCCGACGTGACCCGCGCCGACACCATCACCGTGCGCTTCCTGGACCGCCAGGGCGTGGCCCAGGAGCTGACCACCGATGGCCTGCTGGCGGTCTGTGTGCAGCATGAGATGGACCACTTGGACGGCAAGCTGTTCATCGACTATCTGTCGCCGCTCAAGCGCGAGATGGTCCGCAAGAAGCTGGCCAAGTCGCGCAAGCACGTTGCCTGACCTGGCCACGGGCGTGGCAGCGCGGTTCGCCCGCGCGCCGCGACCGGTTGCTCGGCGCCGTGATCCGGCGCCGTTTTTCTTTCTGCAAGTGGGAACGCCATGAAGATTGTCTTTGCCGGAACGCCTGAGTTCGCCGTGTCTTCGCTGCGCGCTGCCGCGCGCCACCATGAGGTGGTGGGCGTCTACACCCAGCCGGACCGCCCGGCCGGTCGCGGCCGCGGACTGATGCCCTCGCCGGTGAAGCTGGAGGCGATCGCCCGCGGCATCCCGGTGTTCCAGCCCGACTCGCTGAAGACCGCCGAGGCCCAGCAGCAGCTGCGCGAGCTGCAGCCTGACCTGATGGTGGTGGTGGCGTACGGGCTGATCCTGCCCAAGGCGGTGCTGGCCATTCCGACCCATGGCTGCTGGAACGTGCATGCCTCGCTGCTGCCGCGCTGGCGCGGCGCTGCGCCGATCCAGCGCGCCATCCAGGCCGGCGATGCCGAAACCGGCGTGTGCCTGATGCAGATGGAAGCCGGCCTGGACACCGGGCCGGTGCTGCTGCGCCAGCACACGCCGATCCAGAGCGGCGAACTGGGCGGGTCGCTGCATGACCGCCTGGCCGAGCTGGGCGCGCAGGTGCTGTCCGACGGCCTCGGCCTGCTGCGCGCCGGCCTCAAGCCGATCGCACAGCCGCAGCCGGAGCAGGGCGTGACCTACGCGCACAAGCTGGACAAGGCCGAGGCGCGGCTGGACTGGTCCAGCGACGCCCAGGCGCTGGAGCGCACCGTGCGCGCGTTCAACCCATGGCCGATCGCCGAAGCGCAGCTGGCCGGCGAGCGCGTGCGCATCCATGGCGCGGTGGCTTTGGCCGACAACCAGGGCAAGGCGCCGGGCACCCTGCTCGCTGCCGGCCGCGAGGGCATCGACATCGCCTGCGGCCAGGGTGCGTTGCGCCTGCGGGTGCTGCAGCGCGAAGGCGGCAAGGCGATCACCGCCGCCGACTACCTCAATGCGCGTCGCGACCTGGTCGTGGGTGGCTGAGATGGCACAGCCCCGCGCAAGCCAATCCTTGTCCGCGCTGGCCCCGGGCGTCCCCACGCGGGTGCTTGCCGCGCGCGTGCTGGCCCAGGTGATCGGCCGTGGCCGCTCGCTCAAGGCCGAGTTGAACACCGCCCTGCCCAGCCTGGACGACAGCCGCGACCGCGCCCTGCTGGAAGCGCTGTGCTTTGCCGTGCTGCGTCGGCGCAACGCGTACGACGCGGCGCTGGCGCAGTGGATGCAGCGCCCGCTCGGCGCCCGCGATGAAGACCTGCGCGCCCTGCTGCTGGTCGGTTTCGCCCAGCTCGATGCGCTGGACCTGCCCGCGCACGCCGCGCTCTCGGCCACGGTCGAGGC
>NZ_CAUQPH010000231.1:0-3284 GCF_963519925.1 uncultured Stenotrophomonas sp.
GCCACGCGGCGTCGCGGAAACCGGCGTCCACCGCGCGGTGCAGGTCGGCGATGGCCGCGCCTGCATCCCCCTGCGCCTGGTGCAGCAGGGCCCGCTCCACGGCTGCGTCCGACCAGCCGTCGTCAGCCTGCGCGGTCACCTCGCGCAGCCGCGTGGCAATCCATTCCGGGGACGGCGTGCCACTCCCCTGCTGCAGGCCGGCCAAGGTCTTTCCAAGCGACTGCAGTGGGCGCAGCAGGCGCCCCTGCTCGAAGGCCTCTGCCGCGCCTTGGCGGTCACCGTCCATCAACAGCAGTTCGCCGCGCAGGCGCAGCAGCTGTGGATGCGGGGTGCCGCGTTCAAGCGCCTGGTCGAGTGCCTGCCACGCCTTTTCCTGCTCGCCCATGTTCATGAGCGCACGTGGCCACGCGATGTTGCCGAAGACGTTGTCCGGGTACAGCTGGAAATTGCGCGCATGGCGGCGTGCGGCGGCGTCGGTGAAGCCAAGCAGTTCCAGTTCGCGTGCGACCTGCACCTCGCGGAAGCGGATCCGCTCCGGCGCGCGCAGCGTCAGGTTGGCCTTGAGCGCCTGCGCAAGATGCCCCTGCTCCTGCTGCAGGTAGGCCAGCGACGCGCGTGTGCGCTCATCGTCGGGGTCGCGCAGCAGTGCCTGCTGGTAATCGGCGATCGCCTGCGGCATCGCGCCGATGCAGTCGTGGGCGTACCCGCGCAGCGCATGCGCGGCGGCGTCATCAGGAGCCGCCCGCAACACCTGTGCGGCCAGCTGCAGTGCCTCCTGCGCACTGCCCGGCTTGCCGTTGAACAGGCAGGCATCGGCGGCCAATGCACGCGCGAGGCCGCGCCGTGCGGCGCTGGAATCCGGGTCGATCTGCAGTGCCTGGCGGTACAGGGTGATCGCCCGGTCGTTGTTGCTGGCCTGGCCGATGCCGGCGTAGTACGCAGCGCGTTGCAGCACCGGGTCTGCGGGTGAGTGCACCGCGCTTTGCGGCCGCTGGAAGATGACGGCGATGACGGCGCCGGCAGCAGCCACGCCCGCCGCCAGCCAAGCCCACCGCGCGCGCAGCCTCCGTTGCGGCCCCTCCGATGGTGCCGCTGCTGCCGCTGCTGCCGCAGTTACGGCATTTACGGCAGTTGAAGGAGTTGAGGGAGTTGAGGGAGTTGAGGGACTTGAGGGAGTTGAGGCAGTCCCGGAAGTCGCTGCAGAAGGCTCTGCCGCCCCAAGCACCCCCACCGGTTCCGCCGCCGCTGGTGGCGCCACCGGTGCGCACGCCTGGGGCGGCGCGCATAACTGGTAGCCCCGGCCGCGTACCGAGCGCACATAGCGCGGCTGGCGGCTGTCGTCGCCTAATGCCTGCCGCAGCAGCTTCACCCGCTGGCTGATCGCATCTTCACCCACCACCGCCGGCGCCCAGACCTCCCGTGCCAGCGTGTCGAAGTCGACCACATCGGTGCCGTGCTCCAGCAGGCAGTCCAGCAGGCGCCAGCTGAGGCCGCTGACCGGCAGCACCCCATCACCGCGCCGCACCAGCTGCGAGGCGCGGTCGATGTGCAGGTCCAGCAGCTGAACGCTCGTCATGCCGGCAAGCATAGTGCAGGCTCGGCCGCGGCGTTACACCCAATCACCCGGGGAGCAATCCAGCGGTAGGGTCGGTTCCCAAACGACCGCCGATAGCGGAGATTGCGCGGGTAACGCATGGACTTCGACCGGCGTCGCGCGTTTCCGGATGTCTCCGTTCGTCGGTCATGCGTCGCCGTGCAGATCAGCCTTACCGGCAGTCGTTTGGGAACCGACCCTACCTGGCATTCGCATCACTGCACTTTCAGCGGGCGGTCGACGTTACTTGAACGGCCCCGCCATGGCCTTCAGCAGCCTGGCCTGGTCGTCATCACCCGTCAGCTCCCAGGTAAACACGCCGCGCAGCTTCTGGTCCCTGGCGTAGTCCGCGCGCAGGCGAATCGAGTCCGTGTCTTCGTAACTGATGAACACCTTGTCGCCGGCGTTGTACAGCCACGGGCTCTGCGCGACCGGGTGCCAGTGCCGCTGCCAGCCGGGCTTGTCGAGGAATTCCTGCTTGATGCGGCGCCAGTCACCGGCCTCGAACGGGGCGCTGTAGGGCTGGTACAGGCCATCGGCGGATTCGGTGGTGACCTTGAATCCACGTCCATAGAACGGCACGCCCAGCACCAGCTTGTCGTTGGGCACGCCATGCTGGCGGTAGTACTGCACCGCGCCTTCCACGCTGTTCCAGCGGCGCTGTTCCGGTGCGAGCGGGTCCTGCGGCACCTCGCGCAGCGGCGCATTGAAGGTGGACACCTTGGAAAAGCCGGTGCCCATGTCGTAGCTCATCAGGTTGATGAAATCGAGCGCCTGGCCCAGCTCCTTCAACTCGTAACTGAGCGCCGGGTCATAAGGACCGTCGGTCTGCACGCGGCCGGCCGGCAGTGCGGCGGTCAGCAACCGATGTGGACCCTCGCCGCCATCCAGCGCATCGAGCTGGCGGCGGAACTCCTGCACCAGCAGCGTCATGTTGCGGCGGTCTTCAGGACGGTCGGTGATCTCCAGCGGGCCACCGGAGACCGGGAATTCCCAGTCGATATCCACACCGTCGAAACTGCCGCGATGCTGATCGAAGAACATTGCCACGCACGAACGCACGAAACGTTCGCGGCTCTGTGCCGTAAGCGCGGCATCGGAGAAGCCGCCGGCGTTCCAGCCTCCGATGGAGATCATGGTGTGCAGCCGCGGGTGTTCGCGCTTGAGCGCGGCCAGCGCCTTGAAGTGCGCTGCAGCGCCGTCGTCCACCACGCACCTGCCGTCGTCGATGCGCGCGAACGCGTAGAACAGATGGGTCAGCGTATCGGCGGGAATGGACGCCACTGGATAGCGCTCGGCCGAACCGCCCGGATAGTAGGCCCCGATCACCGCGTTCGACACCGATGCGGCGTGGCTCGCGATGGGCAGCGCGAGCACGATGGCGGCGCCCAGCAGGGAAGTAGACAGACGGGACATGGCAACTCCGTGGATCAGGATGGGCCAACGTTAACAAGCCGCAGGCCGTCATGGTCGGATGTCCTGCGAATCTGTCCGGCGGACACGTCCTGTTGCTGTGGACGGGAAACGCAATGACTGCACAAGGGCCCTCGCGGTAAAGCAGGCGCCGCTGCCGGTGGGGCAAGCAACGGGCCGCAAGCCATGCCCCGTCGCGGCCGGTAGGTCCCTGGCAAAGTAAAGGAGGAGGCCGTCGCCGCCAGGCGTCGGCCGGGGGACATTTGCACAGGGGCCT
>NZ_CAUQPH010000232.1:0-3249 GCF_963519925.1 uncultured Stenotrophomonas sp.
GGACATTTGCATAGGGGCCTGCCGGCCGCGGCGGGGCCCCCCACGCTCGCGATGACCTGATCGAAGCCCCTGCACCAAGCTTCCAAGGCACTCGAACGAGGGAAGCGCGCGCTGCAGCAGACGCGGCTGCCGGTGGATCGAGCGCCGGGGCGCCACACCCTTTCCGGCGAATGTCCCCCGGCGTCGGCCTGCGGCCGACACCTCCTCCTTTACTTCGCCTCCAAGGGCATGGCGCCCCGGCACTCGATCCACCGGCGTTGCCCCGTGACGCCCGCTTTTCCCTGCCAACCGCAAGCCGAGCCCCGTCGCGGCCGGTAGGTCCCTGGCAAAGTAAAGGAGGAGGTGGCGGCCGCAGGCCGACGCCGGGGGACATTTGCATAGGGGCCTGCCGGCCGCGGCGGGGCCCCCCACGCTCGCGATGACCTGATCGAAGCCCCTGCACCAATCTCCAACCGACTCGAAATGAGAAGCTTCAACCCGACAGGAGAAGAACCGTTTGTTCGGCAAGGTATGATGGCCATTCCCCCACGATCGTTCACATCACCTGAACGATTGCGACTGTTCTCCTCTCCCCCAAGGACCTCTAGTTCGCATGCGCATCCTGCTTGCCCGTCACGGCGAAACCCCCTGGAACGCCGAAGGCCGTTACCAGGGCCAGATCGATATCCCGTTGTCGCCGATCGGCGAAGCCCAGGCCCAGGCCTTGGGCGAACGCCTGAAGTCGGTCGACATCACCCGGGCCGTCGCCTCGCCGCTGTCGCGCGCGCAGCGCACCGCGCAGCTGGCCCTTGGTGCCGACCGCGCCGACATGCTGCTGACCGAACCGGATTTGCAGGAAATTGCCCACGGCGAGTGGGAAGGCCTGCTGGCCAGCGAAATCAACGAAAAGGATCCGTCGCGCCTGCAGGCCTGGCGCGAGGAGCCGGACACCGTGCTGATGCCGGGCGGCGAATCGCTGCGCCTGGTGCTGGACCGCAGCTGGCGCGGCCTGGCCCGCGCCGCCGAAGGCCTGGGCGAGCACGACACCCTGCTGGTGGTCGCCCATGACGCGGTCAACCGGGTCATCCTGTGCCGGGTGCTGGGCCTGCCGCTGTCGCGGCTGTGGACCTTCCGCCAGGCCCCGACCACGCTGAACCTGCTCGAAGGCGCCGACCTGGACAGCCTGGAAGTGGTGCGGTTGAACGATTGCGCGCATCACACGCCGTTTTTCGGTGAAGCGAAGCATCGGGCGTTGTGAGTTTTTCTGGGTGCCGACTAACAGTCGGCACTACATTTGCCGATACCACGATTTATTGCCATGACCAGTACCCGCCCGCATTCCCTCGCCGAATGGCTCAGCTACATCGAGCAGCAGCATCCGGCCACCATCGACATGGGGCTGGAACGCGTCCGCACCGTCGCCACCGCGATGGGGCTGGGCCAGCCCGCACCGCGTACCATCGTCGTCGGGGGCACCAACGGTAAAGGCTCCACCGTGGCGTTCATCGAGGCGATCGCGCGCGCGGCCGGCTGGAAGGTGGGCGCGTATACCTCGCCGCACCTGCTGCGCTACAACGAGCGCGTGCGCATCGACGGCGAAGACGCATCGGATGCGGCGCTGGTGGCCGCCTTCAACGCGATCGAAGATGCCCGCGGCAGCACCACCCTGACGTACTTCGAGTACGGAACGCTGGCCGCGCTGCAGCTGTTCGCGCAGGCCGGGCTCGACCTGGCCGTGCTGGAAGTCGGGCTGGGCGGACGCCTGGACGCGGTCAACATCGTCGATGCCGACGTGGCCGTCATCACCACCGTCGACATCGATCATGCCGACTGGCTGGGCAACGACCGTGAAGCCATCGGCGTCGAGAAGGCCGGCATCATCCGCGGCTGGAAGCCGGTGATCCTGGGCGAGACCGATCCGCCGTCGAGCGTGCTGGCGCGGGCTTACCTGGTCGGCGCCAACGCGATCCGCGGCGGCAGCGATTTCTTTGCCGACGTCATCGATGCCCAGCACTGGCGCTGGCGCGACGTCGGCTTCCGCATCGAACTGCCGGTGCCGGCGCTGCGCGGCCCGATCCAGCTGCGCAACGCGGCGTCGGCGATTGCCGCGCTGCGCGCGCTGGACAAGCCGCTGCCGCGCGCGGCGATCGTGGAAGGTGTTGCCCAGGCGCGCATCCGCGGACGCCTGCAGGCGTTCGAGCGCGACGGCGTGGAGGTGCTGGTCGACGTCGGCCACAACCCGCAGGCCGCGCGCGAGCTGGCGACCGCATTGAAGGCGACGCCCACCGCCGGGCGCACCGTCGCCGTGTTCGCCGCGCTGCAGGACAAGGACGCCGCCGGGGTGGTCGAGGCGCTGGCCGAGCGGGTCGATGACTGGCACCTGGCCGGACTGGACGGCGCCCGCGCGCAGACCGCAGCGGCGCTGCGCTCGCGCCTGTCCGGTACCGCTGCGGCCGCTGCATCCACCCATGCAGATGTCGACACCGCGCTGCAGCAGGCGTTGGCTGCCGCGAACGCCGGCGACCGCGTACTGGTCTTTGGTTCCTTCCACACTGCCGCGCAGGCCTTGCTGTGGCTGGAAAACGCCCGCTGAGGCGGGCAGAACGCGACAACGTTCAGCCGTCTTCGACGCCGCACCCGCGCGCGCCCGTATAATCGCCGTGGCATTCCGCCGCGCCGCCTGCCTGCCTTCCGTGGATACTCCTCTGAAACAGCGTCTGATTGGTGCCATCGTCCTGGTGGCGTTGGCCGTGATTTTCCTGCCCATGCTGGTCAAGGGGCCTGCCCCCGACAGCGGTGTGGCCAACGTACCGATCAGCGCCCCGGACGCGCCGGCCGACGGCCAGTTCCAGACCCGCGAGCTGCCACTGGTGGCGCCCACCGGCGGTGCCACCGGGCTGCAGGGCGCGGCCAGCACCACCCAGCCGCTGCAGGACGCTGCTGCGCCTGCCGACGCGGCAGCGACCGCACCCGCTGCCGATCCATCGCCGGCCGTTGCCGCCGGCAACTATGCGGTCAGCTTCGGCGCCTACGGCAGCCAGGCCGACGCCAATGCGGTCATCGCCTTCCTGAAGAAGGCGCAGCTGCCGGGCTTCAGCGAACCGGCCACGATCAACGGCCGCCAGGCCTGGCGCGTGCGCGTCGGGCCGTACGCCGATCGCGCCCAGGCCGAAGCGGCGCGCCTGGAAGCGGTCAAGGTACGCAACGACGTCAAGGCCGAAGTGGTGACCCTGGACGCCCGCGCCGACAGCGCGGTGGCCAGCGCCGCCA
>NZ_CAUQPH010000233.1:0-3247 GCF_963519925.1 uncultured Stenotrophomonas sp.
GTCGCGCCTCGACCCGGCGCACGCTGCCATCGGTATTGCGTTCGGTCAGAAGCTGCAGGTCGTCGCTGGCGCCACTGCCCTGTGCCGGCAGCGGGAACCACGGCAGCGCCTGCCACTGCGCCGGCTGCGCCAGCGGCTGGTCGGCGGCCAGCAGCGCCGCAGGCAGCGCCTGGCCCTGCGCATTGAACACCTGCACGTCGGCCAGCAACGGCGACACCGCGCTACGGTACTGGTCCTCGCCGAGGGTCAGGCGGTAGGCGCCGGCCTGCGGTACCGACAGCTGCAGCGGCCACTGCTCCCGATACGCCTCACGCGCGTCGGCGGCGTGCAGCGCAGGGACGGCGACGAGCAGAGAAACGGCGGCGATCACACGATGAAGAAGGGTCACGGTTGCGGCTCCATGGCGGATTCCGGCGCGCGCGGCGGAGCCGGCGCCAGGTAACCCACGACCGTGCACAGCAGGCCGTAGGCGATGAACGAAGCAATGCCGAGCAGGTTGCCCAGATGCTGGCGATCGATCAGGACCAGCTTGGCCAGCACCACGCCCATCAGCACGGCGCCGACCAGCCACAGGGCGCGCTGGCCGCGGCGCGATCCCCACACCCAGCTGATCACGCCCAGCACGCTCCAGACCACGGTCAGGCTGGTCTGGGCCAGGGTCGACGACCACAGCACACCGTTCCATGCCACCCCGCCCCAGTGATGCACGGCGTGCAGCGTGATGCTGGTCAGCGCGACGAAGCCGGCCAGTGCCAGCACCGGCACGCGGCGCACCTGCAGCGCGGCCGGCGCCGCGCCCTGCCACAACCAGCGCGCCAGCAGCGCCAGCACGGCCAGCTGCGCCAGCTCCAGCGGATTGAACACGGGTACCCAGGGCAGTGGCCGCGCCGCGCCCGGCGCGAACAGGAAGCCGACCCAGGCCAGCCCCAGCACCGCGAACAACGTGCCCTGCAGCGCGGGGCGCGCCGCATTGAAGCGCTCTCCCAGCGGCAGGGTCAGCCAATGCCAGCGCTGCAGCGCGACGAACACCACCGCCAGCCACGGCAGCAACATCGCCGCCAGCGCCCAGCCCTGCGCCAGTTCAAAGCGTTCGGCCAGCCATGACGCGGCCAGCGATACCACCGTCGGCCACAGCAGCCACCAGATGAACTGCGCCGCGACGGCGGCACGGTCCTGGCCGGCGCGCAGGCACCACAGGCTGCGCACGCCGAGCACGGCGAACACCGCCCAGGCCAGCGCACCGTAGCCGGCGAACGGCTGGCGATGGATGTCCACCTGCCACAACGCCAGCGGGAACGCGCACAGCAGCATCGCCAACGTGGTGAACACCAGCGCGCGCGCCGGCATGCGCCGGTGCACCTCCGCCGCGATCCACGCCGTCACCGCCACCACCGCCAGCAGCGCGTCCGGGCGGCTGTCGAAGGCAACGAAGCGGGTGACCTCATGGCTGGCGCCCCCCAGCCACCACAGCAGGCCCCACAGGTAGTACACGATGGCCGGCGCGTCACGGCCAGCACGCCGGTAGCTGAAGGCCGAGGCAAACCCGGCCAGGGCCAGCAGCAACCCGCTCATGAAGGTCGGGTTGGCGATGGCAGTGGCGTCGTTGAACCAGTAATCGGCCCCCACCACGAAGCCGAACGCAGCGCCCAGCTGCAGCAGCGCACCGGCGACCTGCGGCAGCAGGCGCTGCTGACGCAGGCCCAGCCACACCAGTGCCGCGCCTTCCAGCGCGAACACACTGGCCGTGGCGCGCGCGGACAAGGCCAGCGGCACCGCCAACGTCGCAAAGCCCACCGCCAGCACTGCATGCGACTGACCCAACGCGGCATACCGCGTGCGCCGGATCAGCGCCCAGGCCAACCCCGCATACAGCGCGGCCAGCGCCAGCGCGCACAGCGCCAGCAGCAGGCGGTCGTCGTGCAGCATGCCGGCCTGCAGCGAGAACGCGATCAACGGCGTGCCGAACACCAGGCTGCCATCGACCAGATCGCGCTTCTCCGCCGGCTGGCGGCGCGCGTAAAGGATGGGAATCACCAGGTAGAACGCAAAGAACAGCAGCAGGAAGGGCTCGGTGCTGGCGAACTTGTCGGCGTTGTACTGCAGCACGCCCCAGAACGTACCGATGCCGAAGGTGAACGCAAAGCCCAGCAGATTGAGCACCCGCCACGGACGCCACCTCGCAATCGCGAGGATCGCGGCATTCAGCACCGCGTAGTACGAGAACAGCGCCACATGATTGCCACCGCCGGTGGACAGCCAGATCGGCGCCATGAACCCGGCCAGGATGCCCAGCACCGCCAGCGTGCGCGAATTCTGCACCACCGCCAGCACGCCGATGCCTGCGATCAGCACGATGCTCATCACGAACGCGGGGCCGGGGTCGATCAACCCATAGCGTTTGAACGCCGCGAAAATGGTCAGCAGCAGGATCCCGATCGTTCCGCCCTGCAATGCCAGCGCGAACAGCCGCCGACGCTCGCGCTGCAACCAGCCGAACACCAGCCCCGCCAACGCCCCGGCAGCAATCGCAGCCAACCGCAGCTCGATCGGCGCATCCAGCCAGCCCTGGTCGCTGGCGTACTTCAGCAGCGCAGCCACGCCGGCCAGCAGCACCAGCATGCCGATCTTGACCGGCACGTTGCCCTCGGTGAACCAACGCTTGATCGTCCCGACAACACGTTCGCCCAGGTCCGGCCCCCGCGGCGGCGGCGGAACGAACGGCTCGGGCTCGGGAGCGGCGGCAGCAGGCAGTGGCGGCGGCACAACCCGCGCAGCGGCGGCAAACGGCTCGGGCACGGGCTCCGCAACGCCGATCGGAACCTCTTGCGCAGGTGCCGGCGCAGCCACGGGGGCCGGCGCATAAGGGCGCTCTTCCCATGCAGCACTCACGGCAGGCTGGGCCGCCGGTTGGGCACTGTCGCCACGGGCCTGCTCCAACGCTGCCACCCTTCGGCGCAGCCCGGAAATCATCACCAGCGCCACGATCAGCAACACCGGCACGGCCAACAGCACCACCACCGCCAGGACAATCAAAGCTTCCATTCCACGTCATCCTCAAGGGGACGCCACGGGCAGCCAGTACAATCATGGCGCCAGCAGCAGCGGGCCCATGCTAACTGAATTGGATGTACGGGCTCATCCAGACGCGGCTGCCGGTGGGGCGAGCGCGGGGCCGCCGTGCCCTTGTGGGCAAATTTCCCCCGGCGTCGGCCTGCGGCCGCCCCCTTCCTCCTTTTAATTCGCCCAC
>NZ_CAUQPH010000234.1:0-3163 GCF_963519925.1 uncultured Stenotrophomonas sp.
CCGAAGGCGATCACCGCGCGCGGCTGGCGGTCGCGGATCAGGAAACCGGCCGCACGCACCGCGCGCAGCAGGCGCCCGGGCGCGGTCAACAGGGCCAGCTTGCCCTTGCCGCGCAGGCCGCTGATGGCCAGCGTGTCGATGTGGATGTCGTGCTGCGGCACCAGGCGCGTTTCCATGCCGCCCTCGCTGCCCAGCCAGGTCACCGGGATGCCGCGCGCGCGCAGCACCCGGGCCACGGCCAGGCCCGGGAAGATGTGACCACCGGTACCACCGGCCATGATCAGCACCGGACGCGGGGATGCGTGGGTGCTCATCCCATCCTCCCCAGGGTCGGTTCGATGCGCTGCTGCATGCGGCTGGTGCCGCGCGGCGCGCTGTCGCGATGGGCCGGTGCCGGAGCCGCTGCGCTGGCACTGGCCGGCGCCTCGACCGGTGCGACATCGTCCAGCTCGGCGGCGCCCATGCGCACGGCCTGCCGGCGCTCGGCGCGGTCCAGTTCGTAGGACACGCGCAGCAGCAGGCCCATCGCCACGCAGGTCATCAGGATGCTCGAACCGCCCGACGAGATCAGCGGCAGGGTCAGGCCCTTGGTCGGCAGGATGCCCAGGTTCACGCCGATCGAGACGAAGCTCTGCATGCTCACCCACAGGCCGATGCCGAAGGCGATGTACCCGGAGAAGTGACGCTTCATCTCCACGCAGCGCATGCCGATCCAGAACGCGCGCCCGGCCAGCAGCGCATACAGCGCCACGATCAGGCAGGTGCCGACGAAGCCCAGCTCCTCGGCGGTGACCGAGAAGATGAAGTCGGTGTGCGCTTCGGGCAGGTAGTACAGCTTCTGCACGGAGTTGCCGAGGCCGACCCCGGTCCATTCGCCACGGCCTACCGCCATCAACGCGTTGGACAGCTGGTAGCCGTCGCCCTGCTGGTCCGCCCACGGGTCCCAGAACGAGGTGATGCGGCGCATTCGGTACGGCTCGATGATCGCCAGCGCGCTCATCGCCACCAGCCCGAACACGATCGGCATCGACATGCGCGGCAGGTTCACCCCGCCCAGCACCAGCATGCCGGCAGTAATCGCCAGCAGCAGGGTCGAGGAGCCGAAGTCCGGCTGCAGCAGCAGCAGCACCACCAGCGCGCCGGCCACGCCGAGCGGCTTGAGCATGGCCGGCCAGGTAGCGTTGACTTCGTCGCGGAAGCGCACCAGGTAGCTGGACAGCCACACGATGTAGAGCACCTTCACCGCTTCGACGGTCTGGAACTTGGAGAAGCCGAGGTTGATCCAGCGCCGTGCGCCGTTGACGCTGCTGCCCAGGCCGGGAATGAACACCACCACCAGCAGCGCGAAGCAGCCCAGCAGCAGCATCTGGTTGTACTGCTCGATGCTCTTGAGCTCGGTGCGCATGGCCAGGCCTGCCAGCACGATGCCCACCGCCAGGAAGATCAGGTGGCGGTTGAGGTAGTAGAACGGGCTGCTCATCAGCGCGATCGAGCTCGACGCGACCATCACCACGCCCAGCCCGGTGAGCGCGATGATCGCGCCCAGCAGCCACTTGTCGAAGTGGCCTCCGATGGCTTCAAGGCGGGTTGCCTGGCGCGACAGGTCGTTCATCAGCGGACCTTCAACGTGGCCAGGCCGATCAGCACCAGCACCACCGAAATGATCCAGAAGCGCACGATCACGCGCGGCTCCGGCCAGCCCTTCAGCTCGAAGTGGTGGTGGATCGGCGCCATCCGGAACACGCGCTTGCCGGTCAGCTTGAACGAGGCGACCTGGATCATCACCGACAGCGTTTCGATCACGAACACGCCGCCCATGATCACCAGCACCAGCTCCTGGCGGGTGATCACCGCGATGGTGCCGAGCACCGCACCCAGCGCCAGCGCGCCGATGTCGCCCATGAACACCATCGCCGGGTAGGTGTTGAACCACAGGAAGCCCAGCCCCGCGCCGGCGATCGCCGCGCAGATGATCACCAGTTCACCGGCGCCGGGGATCTGCGGGATCTGCAGGTAGTTGGAGAACACCACGTTGCCCGACGCGTAGGCGAACACACCCAGCGCGCAGGCCACCAGCACGGTCGGCATGATCGCCAGGCCATCCAGGCCGTCGGTCAGGTTGACCGCGTTGGAGAAGCCGACGATCCAGAAGTAGGCGATGGCCACGAAGCTGATCCCGGCCAGCGGCAGCGCCACCGACTTGAACATCGGGATATAGAAGGTCAGCGCCGCCGGTACGTCGGCGGTGTAGAACAGGAACAGGCCCGCGGCCAGGCCGAAGATCGACTGCAGCAGGTACTTCCAGCGCGACTTCAGGCCGTTCGGGTCGCGGCGCACGATCTTGATCCAGTCGTCGTACCAGCCGATCGCGCCGAAGCACAGCATCACCGCCAGCACCACCCACACATAGCGGTTGCGCAGGTCGGCCCACAGCAGCACCGACAGGGTGATGGTCAGCAGGATCAGCGAGCCGCCCATGGTTGGCGTGCCGGCCTTGGAGAAGTGGGTCTGCGGACCGTCGGTGCGGATCGGCTGGCCGCCCTTGAACTGGGCCAGCTTGCGGATCATCGCCGGGCCCAGCCACAGCGACAGGAACAGCGCGGTAAGCGCGGCGAGGATGCCGCGCAGGGTCAGATAGCCGAACAAGCCGAACAGGCTCTCCAACTGCTGCAGCCATCGGGCCAGTTCAAGCAACATGGGGGGTTTCCTCTCCTCGCGCCAGCAGCGCTTTCACAATCTTGTCCATGGCGCTGCCGCGCGAGCCCTTGACCAGGCAACGCACGCCAGCACGCAGTTCATCGGCCAGCGCCGCGGCCAGCGCGTCGTGGCTATGGAAATGCTGCCCGCCGTCGCCGAACGCCTGCGATGCGGCCGCGCTCAGCGTGCCCAGCGTGTAGAGGCGCTTGAGCCCGGCTTCGCGCGCGCGCCGACCGGCGTGCGCGTGCAGCGCCTCGCCGTCCGGACCGAGCTCGCGCATGTCGCCCAGCACCAGCCAGCCTTCATCCTTCGACGCGGCCAGCGCATCGATCGCGGCGGACAGCGAGCCGGGGTTGGCGTTGTAGCTGTCGTCGATCAGCACCGCGCCACTGGGCAGGCGGTGTGCGATCTGGCGCCCGGGCACCGGCTCGGCGCGGGCCAGGCCGGCGGCGATGCTGTCCAGGCC
>NZ_CAUQPH010000235.1:0-3129 GCF_963519925.1 uncultured Stenotrophomonas sp.
GGCCGGGCGTGCGTCGCGTTCACCGGGCGGCCTGGCCGGCGCCGGGCTGTCGTCCAGGCGCCGGGTCAGCGCGATGCGCTTGCGCGCCACATCCACCTCCAGCACCTTGACCTTGACGATGTCGCCGGCCTTGACCACGTCGCGCGGGTCCTTGACGTAGGTGTCCGACAGCGCCGAGATGTGGATCAGGCCGTCCTGGTGCACGCCGATGTCGACGAACGCGCCGAACGCGGCCACGTTGCTGACCACGCCTTCCAGGATCATGCCCGGGACCAGGTCCTTGATTTCTTCCACGCCGTCGGCAAAGCGCGCGGCCTTGAATTCCGGGCGCGGATCGCGGCCGGGCTTCTCCAGTTCCTTCAGGATGTCGCGCACGGTCGGCACGCCGAAGGTGGCATCGGTGAACTGCTCGGCCTTCAGGCCGCGCAGGAAGCTGCCATCGCCGATCAGCGCCTTGATCGGGCGCGCGGTGGCGGCCACGATCCGTTCCACCACCGGGTAGGCTTCCGGATGCACCGACGAGGCATCCAGCGGCTGGTCGCCGTCGGCGATGCGCAGGAAGCCGGCGCACTGTTCGAAGGTCTTGTCGCCCAGGCGCGGGACCTTGAGCAGGTCCTTGCGGCGCTTGAACGGGCCATTTTCATCGCGGTGGCGGACGATGTTCTCGGCCACGGTGGACGACAGGCCGGACACGCGCGACAGCAGCGCGGCCGAGGCCGTGTTGACATGCACGCCGACCGCGTTGACGCAGTCCTCCACCCGCGCATCCAGCGCGCGCGCCAGGCGGTACTGGTCCACGTCGTGCTGGTACTGGCCCACGCCGATCGCCTTGGGCTCGATCTTGACCAGTTCGGCCAGCGGGTCCTGCAGGCGGCGTGCGATCGACACCGCGCCGCGGATCGACACGTCGAGGTCCGGGAATTCCTTCGCCGCGAATTCGGACGCCGAATACACCGACGCACCGGCTTCGCTGACCACGATCTTCTGCAGCTTGGCGTCGCCGAGCGCCTTGATCACCTCACCGGCCAGCTTGTCGGTTTCGCGGCTGGCGGTACCGTTGCCGATCGCGATCAACTCCACGTTGTGCTTCATGCACAGGTGCTTGAGGGTCTGCAGCGACTGCTCCCACTGGCGGCGTGGCTCATGCGGGTAGATGGTGTCGGTGGCCACCAGCTTGCCGGTGGTGTCGACCACGGCGATCTTGCAACCGGTGCGGATGCCCGGGTCCAGGCCCAGCACGGTCTTCGGTCCGGCCGGCGCGGCCAGCAGCAGGTCCTTGAGGTTGTCGCCGAACACGCCGATCGCCTCGGCCTCGGCCTTCTCACGGGCCTGGTTGAACAGGTCCAGCAACAGGTGCATGTGCAGCTTGGCGCGCCAGGTCAGGCGGCAGGCATCCAGCAGCCAGCGGTCACCCGGGCGCCCGGCGTCGCGGATGCCGGCGTTGAAGGCCACCCGGCCCTCGGCGTACAGGTGACCGGCTTCGGCGTCGCTGCCCGGGTCCAGTTCCAGGAACAGGATGTCCTCGCGGCGTGCACGGAACAGCGCGAGCAGGCGGTGCGACGGAATCTTCGCCAGCGACTCGGCGTGTTCGAAGTAATCACGGTACTTGGCGCCCTGCTCTTCCTTGCCCTCGGCCACGCGCGCACGGATCACGCCGTGTTCGCCCAGCCATGCACGCAGTTCGCCAACCAGCGCGGCATCCTCGCCCCAGCGCTCCATCAGGATCGCGCGTGCCCCTTCCAGCGCGGCCTTGGTGTCGGCCACGCCCTTGTCGGCATCCACGAAACCGGCCGCGAACACCTGCGGGTCCAGTCCCGGGTCGGCCAGCAGGCCATCGGCCAGCGGTTCCAGCCCCGCTTCGCGCGCGATCTGCGCGCGGGTGCGGCGCTTGGGCTTGTACGGCAGGTACAGGTCTTCCAGCCGCGATTTGGTGTCCGCGCCCAGGATGTCGTTGCGCAGTTCGTCGCTGAGCTTGCCCTGTTCGTCGATGCTGGCCAGCACCGCCGCGCGGCGCTCTTCCAGCTCGCGCAGGTAGGTCAGGCGGGTTTCCAGGTTGCGCAGCTGGGTGTCATCCAACCCACCGGTGACTTCCTTTCGATAGCGCGCGATGAACGGCACGCTGGCGCCTTCGTCGAGCAGCGCGATGGCGGCGTGCGCCTGGGCGGTCTGGGCGCCGATCTCGGCGGCGATGGTCTGGGCGATCTGCTGGGCGAGCTTGAGGTCTGGCATTGCGTCCGGCCGAAGCCACTATGCGGAAAACACCGATTGTGGCAACGCACGGCGGCGGGGGAAAGCCGTTGACATTCCAGGAACCGCGCATGCCGGAAAACGGGCGTGCCGACCAACGGTCGGCATCTACCGGCAGCGTTGTGATCCCGGTAGGTACCGACCGTTGGTCGGTACGAATTACCGGTAATACCGGGCTGCGCGCGCCTTCACTGCCTCGTCCTGCAGCGATTCGAGCGCCATCACGCGGACCTTGCCCAGGCCCTGCAGCTCCATGAACCGCTCGGTGTAGATCTCCGGACCAGCGACGGTTTCAGCCTGCAGCTTGCTGAATCCGTGCGGCACCAGGCCCTTGTCGCCATCCTTGCTACCACCGACATAAAGAACGATCGCCATGTGATGTATTCCTCCCGAAGCGTCACGCAATTCCCACGGGCCGCAGCTTAGCGCGCTGGACCTGACTGCCGCGTCAGAGGCTAATGACGGTTGCTTTCATGCAGATGACGTCGCGTAGGCCACCAGCCGTGACCGTGCAGCGCATACAGGTCGGCGGCGCGCTCGAACGGATTGCGCGCACTGACGCCCCCGCACAGCAGGTAAACCGGCAGGTACAACGGCCCCAGCACCAGGTACTGGAAGACGTGCGCGCGTTCGTGGTCGTGCAGTGAGATCACCGGCTCGGTGCAGTGCCCGGCCTGGTGTGCGTAGGTGCGGCACGGCACCTCCAGGCGCGGCCCGGTATGCAGGATCACATTGCCCAGGGTGATCGCCCCGCCCGGCCCCCACGGAAACTCGCGGAACACCAGCGCGCAGTCGCGCCGGCGCCAGTACGGGCGCGCCCCGGCCAGCATGCCGGCCAGGCCGCCGAGCAGGCCGACCAGGGTGTTGGGCGCGGTCCACAGC
>NZ_CAUQPH010000236.1:0-3078 GCF_963519925.1 uncultured Stenotrophomonas sp.
GGCAACGGCGGCCCGGACGCCGTCCAGGCCGGCTCGCTGCGCCCGAGCGCGGCGCCCAGCTGGTCCACCGCCTCCTCGGCCAGGGTGCGGCAGGTAGTCAGCTTGCCGCCCAGCACGCTCAGCATCAGCGCGTCCTGCCGGTCCAGGTGCAGGCGGTAGTCGCGGGTGACCCTGGCCGCATCCAGGTGGTGGTCGGCCAGCAACGGGCGCACGCCGCTGTACTGCCACACCACATGTTCGGGCTGCACCGGGCTGCGCAGCCACGCATTGACCGCCGCGCACAGGTACGCCACTTCCGTTGGCGCGGCGCGCACCTGGGCGGGGTCGCCGTCGTAGTCCACGTCGGTAGTCCCGATAAGGCTGTAGTCCTGCTCGAACGGAATCACGAACACCACGCGCTGGTCCGGCTGCTGGAGCAGGTAAGCGCTGTCGTGCGCATACAGGCGCGGCACCACGATGTGGCTGCCCTGGACCAGGCGCAGGCCGATCGGTGCATCCATGCCGGCGCGCTCCAGCAGGTTGCCGGCCCAGGGGCCGGTGGCGTTGACCACGGCACGCACGCGCAGGCGCTGGATGCTGCCGTCGGGCCGGCGCAGCACCGCCAGCCAGTGATCGCGGTGGCGGATCAGCTGCTCGCAGCGCGTGCGCACCTGGATCTCGGCGCCGCGCTCGCGCGCATCCATCGCCGTGGCGATCACCAGGCGCGCGTCGTCCACGCGCGCATCGGAATAGCTGAAGGCGGTGCGCAGGCGCGGCTGCAGCACATGGCCGCGCGGGTCGCGGCGCAGGTCCACGCGCCGCGCGTGCGGAAACGCAGCGCCGGTGTCGGCCAGGTGGTCGTACAGCCACAGCCCCGCGCGCAGCATCCAGGCCGGGCGCAGGTGCCGTGCATGCGGCAGCAGGAACGAGGTCGGAGTGACCAGGTGCGGGGCCAGGCGCTGCAGCACGCTGCGTTCGCGCAGCGCTTTGCGCACCAGCGCGAGCTGGCCGAACTGCAGGTAGCGCAGCCCGCCATGGATCAGTTTGGTGCTGGCGCTGGAGGTATGCGCGGCTAGGTCGTCCTGTTCGCACAGGAGCACCGACCAGCCGCGCCCGGCCGCATCGCGGGCGATGGCCACGCCGTTGATGCCGCCGCCCACCACCAGGACATCCCGGATGTCGTCCATCGTCCGTTCCCCTTGCGCCCGACTGGAGTATCAGCAGACCGGTGGCAAGGCCGAATGAAAAGGCCGGAAACGACAACGGGCCCCGTGAGGGGCCCGTTGCAGGTACAGCGGCACTACCGGTCAGACGGTACCGATCAGGCGGTACCGTTCAGACGATACCTATCAGAAGCGGGCGCCGATGCCGAAGCCCACGGTCCACGGGTCCAGCTTGGCTTCATCGCCGGTGCCATTGCCGTTGACGGTCAGCTCCGGACGCGAATGCATGTAGCGCGCATCGGCACGGGCGAACCAGGTGCTGTTGATGTTCATGTCCACGCCGACGGTGCCGATGGCGCCCTTGGCGGTCTCCAGCCCGATGTGGCCGACATCGCTGGCCAGGTCTTCGTTGCTGAAGTTCGACTCGTAGTAGCCCACGCCCACGAACGGGCGGAACACGTTGTCGGCCTGGCCGAAGTGATACTGGCCGCTCAGCGCGATCGGCTGCTGTTCAACCGTACCCAGCTTGGCGTTGTTGGCGCCACGCACGCGGTGGTCGAACTTGTCGGCTGCGCCCCACAGTTCCACGGCCCAGTTGTCGTTGATGTAGTAGCTGAAGCTCAGCGTCGGCGCCGGGCCACCATCGACCTTGTCGATGCCTTCCAGCGGATCGTTCTTCGGCTGCAGCAGCGCAACGCCGCCGACAACGGCGAAATGCTTGCCCGACGCGGTGTCGGTGGTGCTGTCCTGCGCGAAGGCGGCAGGCGCGAAGGCAAGGGCAGTCAGGGTAGCCAGGGTCAGGGTGCGGATGGAGCGCATGGGGGAATCTCCTCAGGTATTTTTTTGTTCTGGGCCCCCTTTGCAGCGGGGCGAGGCAAACGTAGTCCCCACAACATGAATCGAATCCGACGCACGTTAAATTTTAGTTTGTTCCGTTCAGCCACCAGCGCGAAATCGTTGTCACAGCAGGCGATCATGCGGGACATGACATTCATGCATCTGGTGGCAGCGTGACGAACGCAGTGCATTGCATCGGCCTACCTGCGCAGGTGAACACGGGGTGCCGCGTACTCGTGCTGGGTTCCATGCCGGGCGTGGCATCGCTGCAGGCCGCGCAGTACTACGCGCATCCGCGCAATCGTTTCTGGCCGTTGATGGCAGCACTCACCGGTATCGATGCCGGCCTGCCTTACGCCGCGCGCGTGTGCGCCTTGCAGGCGGCGGGCCTGGGCCTGTGGGATGTGATCGGTGCCTGCGACCGGCGCGGCAGCCTGGACACTGCGATCGTGCGCGGCAGCGAGGTTCCCAATGCACTGCCGGCGCTGATCGCGCAGTTGCCACGACTGCAGGCCGTGGCCTGCAACGGTGGCACCGCGTACACCGCGTTCGTGCGTTTCATCCATCCGCAGCTGGACCCCCGCGCGGCATCGCTGCCGGTGTGGTCGCTGCCCTCGACCAGTCCGGCCAACGCGGCCTGGCCGCTGTCGCGCCTGCAGGCGGCGTGGCAGCCGCTGGCCGATGTGGTGGCAGGCTGAGCGGGACCACGGCGGGACAATACGGTACCGACTGGTGATGGCCGCAACAGGCTGTCCCGGGACAGGGGCATTGAAAATTGCCCAAGCCGGTTGGCGCAGGAGCCGCATGCCCCCACAATAGGCGATTCCCTACACCAGATTGCCGGAGTTATCCCCATGGCCGAAATCAAGGAAGCACTTGTCCCCGATATCGGTGACTACAGCGATATCCCGGTAATCGAGGTGCTCGTCGCCGTGGGTGACACGGTCAAGAAGGACCAGGGCCTGGTCACGCTCGAGTCGGACAAGGCCACCATGGAAGTGCCGTCCTCGGTCGCCGGCGTGGTCAAGGAAATCAAGGTCAAGGTCGGTGACAACCTGTCCGAGGGCAAGGTCGTGGCGCTGATCGAAGTGGCCGACGC
>NZ_CAUQPH010000237.1:0-3039 GCF_963519925.1 uncultured Stenotrophomonas sp.
CAGCGCGCCTTGCCGCGCGTGGACGCGGCCATGGCGCGGCAGCTGCAGCGCGACACCCTGCGCCTGCGCGCGTTGGCGCGCTCGATGGAAGCGGTCAGCCCGCTGGCCACCGTGGCGCGTGGCTACGCCATCCTGACCCGCGAAGAAGACGGCCGCCTGGTGCGCTCACCGCTGGACGTGGCGCCGGGCGATGCCCTGAAAGCACGCGTGCAGGACGGCGTCATCGACGTGGTGGTAAGCAAACCGTAGAGCCACGCCCTGCGTGGCTGTACCGTGCGGTGCCACGTAATGCGCCAGCCACGCAGGGCGTGGCTCTACGCGGTGTTTTCGTCAACCACCCGCGCTTTCGCAGAAGCGCTGCCGGTACTGCATCGCCTTGGGCATCAGCGCCTGCAGGTTCTGGATGCGCGTGCCCGGGTTGGGATGCGTCGAGGAAAACTCCGGCGGTGCCTGCCCGCCGCTGGCCTGGCCCATGCGCTCCCACAGCGGGACCGCTTCGCGCGGGTCGAAACAGGCCGCGGCGGCCAGCATCAGCCCGACCTCGTCGGCCTGGGTTTCATGGCTGCGCGCGTACGGCAGCAGGTAGCCATAGCCCATCGCCGACATCACCATCTGCTGCTGCTGCGGGTCCATGCCGCTGGCGGCACCGGCCATCTGGCCGATCTGGGTGAGCTTCTGCTGGGCCATGCGCTGCGCACCATGGCGCAGCAGCGCGTGCGCGATTTCATGCCCCATCACCACGGCCATGGCGTCCTGGGTCTGCGCAACCGGGATGAGCCCGGTGTACACCGCCATCTTGCCGCCGGGCAGGCAGAACGCGTTGGCCTGGTCGGACTGGATCACGTTGACTTCCCACTGGAAATCGCGCGAGAAATGCGCCGGGGTCAGCCCGTGCTCCTGCGCCAGCGAGGTTTCCACCACGTCCACCTTGCGGATGAGGCGCTCGGCAATGGCGCGCACGTCGCGCGAGACCTGCGCGTTCGGGTCCAGCGGCCGTTCCTGCTGCAGGATTTCCTGATAGGCCTGCAGGCCCATCGCCATTTCCTGGTCGGCATCCAGCGAGCTGTCGATCAGCACGCTCTCGCCGGTGTAGGGGTCGACGCTGCGGTTGGAGAACCAGTAGAACGCGGCGTAGCCGGCGAACGCCAGCAGCACCCACCAGCGGATGTTGCCGAACAAACCCGGGCGCCGCGCCCGTTGCTGCTGCTGGCCGCCAAATGGATCGCTGCGCATGCTGGTGGTTCCTGAGGGGTGTGGGAAATCCTACCGCCAACTCCGGGGGGTCAGATACCGCGGACCAGGCGGAACCCGATCCTGGCGCTGGTCGTGTCCGAATCCTGTGATTGCCGCCAGGCCGCGCGGGTCTGCTCCGGCGCATTGGCCCAGTTGCCCCCGCGGATCACCCGCTGCCGGCAGCCGGGGTTGAACCAGGCCACGCCGTCGGCCGGGGCGCGCCGGTAGCTGGCGTGCCAGCAGTCGGCGACCCACTCGCTGAGGTTGCCGGCCATGTCGTGCAGGCCCCAGGCGTTGGGCTGGAAGCTGCCCACCGGCGCCGGCCCCCACCAGCCATCGCCGTAGCCGACGAAGGCGTTGAACCAGCGCCGACCGGACGGCGACACGTCTTCGCCGCCGGTGAAGTTGCCCGACAGCGGCGGCGGCGTGCCGGCATTGCCCCAAGGGTAGCGGCCGCTGGTGGCGGCGCGCATGGCGTACTCGAACTCGGCCTCGCTGGGCAGCCGATAGGAGCGCCCGGTCTGCTCGGACAGCCACATCGCATAATGCTCGGCATCGCGCACGCTCACGTGCATCACCGGCGAATTGGCGATCGCGGGCGTGCCGTCATAGCCAGAACGCCAGTCCACGCCACTGCTGCGGGTGAAGTTGCCGCTGCGTTCGTCGTAGATGATCGAATGGCCGCGCCGGGTGGCGCGCGGGCGCGCGTTGCTGGCCTGCACGTAACGGCGATAGTCGGCCACGGTGATTTCGGTGATGGCCATGGCGAAGCCGCGCTCGAAGCGCACGTAGTGCGCCGGCTTTTCCGCATCGCTGGCGCCGGGTTCGCTGTCGCTGGCCCCCATCTGGAAGCCGCCATGCGGCACCACGATCATCTGCGGACCGCGGCCGCCGTCGCGCAGCGCGTCGCTGAACACCTGGCGCGGGCGGAAGCTGCCGTAGTGGGTGGCCAGTTCGATGCGCTCGCGCAGCTGGCCGACCACCGGGTCGCCCGGCATCGCGATGCGCAGCGCATCTTCCAGTTTCTGCCGCGCCGGCTTGAGTCCCTGCGGCGTGGCCAGATCGCGCAGGCCCTCATCGCGCAGCCGCACCAGGGTCTGCGCGCGGATGGCCTCGATCCGCTCGAACGCGTCGACGATGGTCGGCGCGGAATCGCGCACCTTGGCCGCTTCGGCCAGCCAGGTCCCGGCAGCGGTGAAATCGGCGGCGCGGGCAGCGCTCTCGGCGCGCCGGATCAGCGCGCTCTCGGCCGCGGCCAGGCCCTGCCGCGCACGCGCATCGTCCGGTTGCAGGGCCAGCGCCTCGCGGAAGTTGGGGATGGCGCCATCGCCGTCTTCGCCGATCCGGTCGGCGCGCAGGTCGTCCTCACCGGCCCGGTTGTAGGCAACCACGCGCTGGGCCACTTCCACCCGCGACTGCAGCTGCCGCACCTTGGGGTCGTCGGGGGCCAGGGTCAGCAGCACCAGCGCCATCTCGCTGGCCTGGGCCAGGGCTTCACGCTGCTGCAGCGGCCGCTCCAGCAGCACGGCGGCGTCGTCGAGCAGGCGCTGGCGGGCACGCGCCAGCCCGGCCTTGGCCTGGCGGTCGCCAGGATCGTGCTGCAGCAGCGCCAGCCAGATCGGAATGGCGTCGGCCGCGGTGGCATACAACCGGCCCTCCGCCAGTGCCTTGGCCGCATCTTTGCGCGCCTGGGCCACGCCGTCGTCGGCAATGACCACCGCCGGCGGCTGCCAGCGCTGCTCGGTTTCGGCCGCATCCTCCCCACCGATGGTGACCTGCGCCGGCGCCGGGCTGGCCGTACGCGTC
>NZ_CAUQPH010000238.1:0-3021 GCF_963519925.1 uncultured Stenotrophomonas sp.
GCGCTGATGCTGGGTGCCAGCGCGGTGCAGGTCGGCACCGCGTTCCTGCGCACGCCCGAATGCGCGATCGATCCGGCGTGGTCGCAGGCGCTGGCCGTGGCCGAACCGGAAGATACCTGGCCCACTCGCGCGTTCAGTGGTCGCCTGGGCCGCGGCCTTGCCACCGCCTATGTGCGCGCCGCCGCCGACCCGGGCGCGCCGCCACCGCGCCCGTACCCCGTGCAGCGCGGCCTGACCGCGCCGATGCGCACACAGGCCAACCGCGAACATCGCATCGAGGCGATGCAGGCGTGGGCAGGGCAGTCGGCGTGGCTGGCGCCCGAGCGCCCGGCGGCCGAGGTGCTGCAGGCGATGTGGGCCGACGCGCGCGGGCTGCTGGGATGAGCGTGTACTGCAACGGCCACCGTGCCAGCGCGGACGAACTGGCGGCGGCACTGGTCAATTACGGCCACTTCACCTCCATGCAGGTGCGCGGCGGGGCGGTGCAGGGGTTGGACCTGCACCTGCGGCGCCTGCGCGAGGGCACCGGGACGCTGTTCGGCACGGTGCTGGACGGCAGCCAGGTGCAGGCGTGGATCGCGCACGCGCTGCAGGCCGAGGGCAGGGTCGACGCTTCGGTGCGGGTGACGGTGTTTTCGCAGGCGTTCGATTTCCGCCAGCCGCTGCAGGCCGTACCGGTGGATGTGCTGGTGGCGGTGTCGGCGCCGGTGACGCTATCGGCAACGGCGCGGCGCGTGCGCAGCGTGGCGTACCAGCGCGAGCTGCCCCATTTGAAGCATGTGGGCACGTTCGCCTTGTTCGAGCATCGTCGGCAGGCGCTGCAGGCCGGGTACGACGATGCGCTGTTCGTGGATGCGCAGGGTTCGATCAGCGAAGGCACCACATGGAATATCGCGTTCGGGCGTGGTGGTGAGCTGGTGTGGCCGCAGGCCCCGGCGTTGCGCGGAACGCAGGAGCGGCTGCTGCAGGCCGGGTGGGGCGGGGAACCGCAGCTGGCGCCGGTGCGGTTGGACGACCTGGCCGGGTTCGACGCGGCCATTGCCTGCAATGCGACAGGGGTGTGGCCGATCGGGAGCATTGATGGGGTGGCATTCCCCGGGTCGGAGGCAATGTGCGGCAACGCCAGGGCGGTGTTGGTGCAGGCGCCGTGGGATTCCGTGTTGGGTTGAGACCGCCTGGGCCGGCCGTTGGCCGGCCCAAGCGTTCCTTCCACCTCGCGTAACTCGCCTGAACAGCCAATTCAGGTTCCCCCGCCCGGGCAGGCTTGGAATGCCCGCACCCCGCCGCTATAATCGCCGGCTTACCGCGCCATCCTGGCGACTGGGCAATAGAGGAAGTATCACCATGGTCAAGATCCGACTGACCCGCGGCGGCGCCAAGAAGCGTCCGTTCTACCACATCATCGTGACCGACTCGCGCAGCGCGCGCGACGGCCGCAACATCGAGCGCGTTGGCTTCTACAACCCGGTCGCACAGGGTGCCGAATCGCGCATCGTGCTGGACCTGGCCAAGGTCGACGCATGGGTTGCCAACGGCGCCCAGATGACCGACAAGGTCCGCAACCTGTACAAGGAAGCGACCAAGGCCCAGGCCGTCGCGGCCTGATCCTGAAGGGCCGCGCCTGGCGCGGCCCGTCGGCATACGCAGATGAAAGATACCGAGCGCCGCATCCTGCTGGGCAGGATTGTCGGCGCTTTTGGTGTGCGAGGCGAGATCAAGCTCGAGTCCTGGACCGAGCCACGTACCGCCATCTTCAACTATCAGCCCTGGATCCTGCGGACACCCGCCGGCCAGGAGAGCACCCTCAAGGGCGCGCGCGGACGTCAGTCCGGCAAGCACCTGGTAGCGGTGTTTCCCGACGTCACCGACCGCGACGTGGTCGAAGCGATGTACGGGACCGAAGTCTATGTAGCACGCAGCGCGCTGCCGCCGCCGAAGGCCGACGAGTATTACTGGGTCGATCTGGAGGGGTTGCAGGTGAGCACCGTCGAGGGCGTCGAACTGGGCCGGGTCTCGCACCTGTTCTCGACCGGCGCCAACGACGTGCTGGTGGTGCAGGGCGACCGCGAGCGGATGATTCCATTCGTGCAGCCTGACTTCGTAGTGTCGGTGGATTTCGAGGCCAATCGCGTCATCGTCGATTGGGATCCGGAGTTCTGATCGATGCGTATTGACGTCATCACCCTGTTTCCGGAGTTCATGGCGCAGTCGGCCGCGCTGGGCGTGGTCGGCCGTGCGGCCGAACGCGGCCTGCTCGACCTGCATGGCTGGAATCCGCGTGACTACGCCGAGGGCAACTACCGCCGGGTGGACGACCGTCCCTTCGGCGGCGGCCCGGGCATGGTGATGCTGATCGAGCCGCTGCGCGCCTGCCTCGCCGCGGCCAAGGCTGCGGATCCGACCCCGGCGCCGGTGATCTACCTCAGCCCGCAGGGGCGGCCGCTGACCCAGGCCAAGGTCCGGGAACTGGCCGCGCTGCCGCGGATGATCCTGCTGTGCGGGCGCTACGAAGGCGTGGACGAACGTTTCCTGGCCGCCGAGGTGACCGAGGAGATCTCGATCGGCGATTACGTGCTGTCCGGCGGTGAGCTGGGCGCGGCGGTGATCGTGGACGCGGTGACCCGGCTGCAGGAAGGCGCCCTCAACGACGCCGAATCGGCTGCGCAGGACAGTTTCGAAGGCCCGCAGGGGCTGCTGGACTGCCCGCACTTCAGCCAGCCGGCGCACCATGCGTGGGGCGATGTGCCCGACGTGCTGCGTTCCGGCAACCACGCCGCCATCGCCCGCTGGCGCCGGCAGCAGTCGCTGCTGCGCACCGCGCTGCGTCGCCCGGACCTGCTGGACGAAGCCAGCCTGTCCAAGGCCGACCGGATCCTGCTGGAGCAGGCCAAGGCCGACCTCCCTTGACGCCTGATGGGTTCTGCATCGCCGACCGCTGACCGGCGCACGCGCTCCCACCCGGTAGCGGCGCCCCGGGGGCCGGCCCCGCGGGCCGGGGGGCCGCCCCCCCCCCCCCCCACC
>NZ_CAUQPH010000239.1:0-3020 GCF_963519925.1 uncultured Stenotrophomonas sp.
GCTGCCGCCCGCGCAGTGGCAGGACGATGCCGAACCGCTGCCGCTGGGCAGCGAGGCGCCTTACCGCGTGCTGATCGTCGAGGATGACCGTTCCCAGGCCCTGTTCGCGCAGAGCGTGCTGCACGGCGCGGGCATGGAAGCGATCGTGCACAACGACGCCGAAGGCGTGCAGCAGGTGATCAACGAGCAGCGCCCCGACCTGATCCTGATGGACCTGCACCTGCCGGGCCTGGACGGCATGCGCCTGACCGCGCTGATCCGCCAGCAGCCGGGCCAGCAGCTGCTGCCGATCGTGTTCCTCAGCGGCGACCCCGATCCGGAACGCCAGTTCGAGGTGCTCGACAGCGGTGCGGATGATTTCCTGAGCAAGCCGATCCGGCCGCGCCACCTGATCGCGGCGGTCTCCAACCGGATCCGCCGCGCCCGCGCACAGGCGGCGATGCAACCCGGCGTGCAGGGCGCGCCGGCCATGAACAACCCAGAGACCGGCTTGCCGACCCGCCACCACGTGATGCAGCAGCTGACCCACGCGCTGGCGCACGGCGGGCAGGGCGGCCTGTTCTTCATCGAAGTGGCCAGTGCACTGGGCCTGCGCGAGCGGTACGGCTATGCCGCGTTCGAACGGCTGATGGTGCAGGCCGCGCAGCGCCTGGCCGACAACGCGCACCCGCACCTGCTGGCGCGGTTGAACGACAACAGCTTCCTGGTGCTGGCCCGCGGCGTGGACGAGGAAACCCTGGACGCGATGGCACACCGGCTGCGCGACGAGCTGTCCGCGCGCGCGTTCGTGATCCGCGATGAGGAATCGGTGCACCTGCGCGGCGTGGTGGGCCATGCGCCGCTGTCGACCGGCTTCAGCGACGCCGGCACCGCGCTGGAAGCGGTGGAGCGCACCACCCTGCAGGCACGCCTGCTGCCGTCGGGCGTGGCCGCGCACGTACGCCGCGAGGAAGTCGCCGCGCAGGAACACCTGGCCATGCTGGAAGGCCAGCTGGAGCCGGCCTACCAACCGATCGTCGCGGTGGCCGGTGGCAACACCGCGCAGTACCAGGTGCTGCTGCGCCTGCGCCAGGCCGACGGCAGCGTGCTCAATGCCGGCCAGGTGATTCCCGCGGCGGAAGCGGCCGGGCGCATCGCCGACCTGGACCAGCAGGTGCTGGACCACGCACTCGGCCTGCTCGACCTGTACCGGCACGCCACCCAGCCGCTGAGCCTGTTCGTGTCGCAGTCGCTGCGCACCCTCGCCCGCGACGCCTTCACCGACTGGCTGCTGGAAACCCTGCAGCAGCGCCAGCTGCCCGGCGCCGCGCTGGTCATCGACGTGCGCCTGCCCGATGCGCTCATCCACACCGTCACCCTGCAGCAGTTCTGCACGCGCATGAGCGCGGCGGGGGTGCGCTTCTGCCTGAGCCAGTTCGAGCCCGGTGGCGAGGCCAACGCGTTGTTGAGCCAGCTGCCACTGGCATTCGTGCGCATGGCCGCACGTTTCTCCAGCGCCCATGCCAACCAGCAGACCCGCGATGAACTGCGCGCCGCCATCGATGCCGCGCACCGTGCCGGGGCGATGATCATCGGCCAGCAGATCGAGGATCCGCAGGCCGCGGCCGCGATGTGGATGGGGGGCGTCGACTACATCCAGGGCAACATGGTGCAATCGGCCGGGAGCGAATTGAACTTCGACTTCCACACCGCGGTGCTCTGAGCATGACGGCCCACGGACGGGTTCCCTTCACACTCTGGCTGGCGGCGGTTGCCGCCGCGCTGGCCGCTACCGCCAGCGGTATGGCGCTGGCCGGGGCCAGCGGTCCGTGGACGCTGATCGCCACCGCCACGGCGGCAACTGGTGTGCTCGCCGCACTGCTGGCGGTAGGCCGCTGGCGCGAACTGCAGGCGCAACTGGCGCTGGGCCAGCGCCGCCATGAGGCCCTGGCCGGCGAGCGCGACCACCTGCAGCGCGCGATGCAGCAGCAGGACATGCTCGAGCAGGAGCTGCTGCAGGCCAAGCAGGCCGCCGAAGCGGCCGCGCTGGCCAAGGGCGAGTTCCTGGCCACCATGAGCCACGAAATCCGCACCCCGCTCAACGGCATCCTGCCGATGCTGGACCTGATCGCACGCGGCCAGCTGGGCAGCGACCAGCGGCAGATGCTGGCCACCGCCACGGTCAGCTCGCAGCAGTTGCTGCGCATCGTCGACGACATCCTCGATTACTCCCGTCTGGAGGCCAAGGGCCTGGACCTGGAGATCACCACCTTCAACCTGCGCGAGCTGCTCGAAGGCATCGTCCAGCTGATGCAGCGCAGTGCCGAGGCCAAGGGCCTGGCGGTCTCGCTCGAGCTGGACCCGTCGGTGCGGCTGTCGGTGCGCGGCGACCCGGTGCGGCTGCGCCAGGTGCTGGGCAACCTGATGGTCAATGCGATCAAGTTCACCGAACGCGGCCAGATCCGCCTGAGGGTAGTCCGCCAGGGCGAGACCGCCAGCCAGCACCAGCTGCGTTTCGAAGTGATAGACACCGGCATCGGCATCGACGGCACCCAGCAGGCACGCCTGTTCCAGTCGTTCAGCCAGGCCGACGCCTCGACCACCCGCATCTATGGCGGCACCGGCCTGGGCCTGGCGATCTGCAGGCGCATCATCGACCTGATGCACGGCGAGATCGGGGTGAGTTCAACGCCGCGGCACGGCGCCACGTTCTGGTTCGAGATACCGCTGTTGAAGGTGGCCGGCGACCTGCCGGCGCAACCGGCAACCACCCGCGCGCTGCTGATCAGCGAAGACCCGCTGCTGGTGCAGCGCCTGCAGCGCGTGATGCAGCTCCACGACATCCGCCTGCACACGGTGGACAGCGCCTCGGCCGCGCTGGACATCCTGCGCGCCCCGGTACGGCCCGGCATCGAACCGGACCTGGCCTGGGTGATCGCCGACACGCACGCGCTGCGCCACGGCGCCACCGCGCTGCATCGCGCGGTGCTGCACGACACCCGCAGCCCGGCGCCGCGGCTGCTGTGGCTGCAGGGCGACGA
>NZ_CAUQPH010000240.1:0-2922 GCF_963519925.1 uncultured Stenotrophomonas sp.
CGCTGTGGGCGCCGCGCACCGTGCTGGGCTACCAGGAGGTCCTGCATGGCCACGGCCGGCTGCACGTCACCTGCACCGACACCCCGGCGCGCGGTCGCTGTCCGCGCAGCGACACGGGCGAGGGGCCCGGCGTGCGTCGTCCGATCCAGCTCGAATTCCACGAACAGCGCAGCGGACAACGCCGGGAAATCGGCGTCGTCGGCTGGCTGGAACGGGTCGAATGGGAGCGCACCTGCAGCGAGGACTACTGGGAGAAATCCGAATACCCGCTGTGGACCTCGGCGGTGCGCGAGTGCCACGTCGAGCCGGCTGGAACCGCCGCCACGCTGCAGCTGGACGCGGCCGATCTCGGCCTGCTGGTGGCCGGGCGCTGGCACGCCGAACTGCACCTGGACGTGCGCAGCGGCGTGGGCGGTGCCGTGCTCGGCCGCCATGTATTCGCCCTGGAAGTCACCGTCACCGACCCCGGTCGCGCCGCCATCCACCTGCCTGAGCATGGCGGTTCGGCCGCGCAGATGGACCTGCAGCTGCAGCTGCGGACCCAGCCGCCGCCGGCCAGCGTGGGCGGCGAGGCGGTGCTGGACATGTGCCTGTACGACGGCATGGGCTCGACCAGCAGCGAGCTGGTGCTGATCGCGCGCGATGGCGGACCGGCGGTGCCGGGACGCGCGCCGCAGTTTTTCTCGGTCTGGCACCAGGGCGGTGGCCGTGCGCCGCACGACCGCATCGACTATCACCTGCAGGTGCTGCATGCCGGCGCCCACCGCGCGCTGCTGCCCGGCGCGCACACCCGCCTGGACGGCATCGACAGCGCCGACCTGCGCCCGGTGCTGCTGCCGGGCATGGACCAGCCGGTGTACTGCGTGCCGACCCCGCTGACCTTTGCCACTCCCCGGGTTCCCGCCGCCGACAAACGCGACGGCCGCTACCAGGGCGATCTCACCCTCGAGATGCGCCTGCCCACCCGCCGCCCCTGACGTTCGCGGAGATCCCCATGCACCTGTATCGCCCCGTTGCCGCCCTGTTGTTCCTGCTGCCTGCCGTGCCGGTGTCGGCCAACCTGGACGTGCACCCGATGCGCGTGCATGTCGAGGCCGGTCGTACCACCAGCATCCGCGTACACGCCCAGTCGCCGCGCACGCAGTACGTCCGCGCCACGGTCAAGCGCGTGGTCGCACCGGCCACCGAGGACGAACACGAAGTCGACGAGCCCGCCGGTGCCGATGCCGCGCTGGTGGTCACACCGGCCATGTTCGCCCTGGCCGGGGGCGGAAGCCGGCTGGTGCGGGTGATCGCGCTGGCGCCGGTGGAGCAGGAGACGGCATTCCGGGTGTACTTCGAAGGCGTGCGCGGCGATGACCCCGAGGCCATGCCGGCACCGGCGCCCACCGCCAGCGCCACCATCGGCGTCAGCCTGGTCTGGGGCGTGCTGGCCAACCTGCTGCCTGCTGCCGGGGAGGTCTCCATGCACCTGGAAGGCGACCACCTGCACAACCGCGGCACGTTGCGGCTGGGCATCCGCCGGATCGAGCACTGCGTTGGCGACGCCTGCACCACCCATGACATCGACCGCAGCGTCTACCCCGGCGGTGCGCTGGCCCTGCCGTTCCAGCCCGGCGCCGGCGCGCGCCTGCGCGTGGACTACCGGCTCAGCCGCGACGGCTACCGCGAACACCAGCAGATCCTGCTGCCCTGAGAGGAAATACCATGCATGTTCTTTACCGCTCGCTGTTGTTGATGCTGCCTGTCAGCGCCGTGGCCACACCGTTGCCGGCGGCACCCGGCAATGCGGAGGGGGAGCAGGGCGACGCGCTCGCCTCCCCTGCGGCCCGTGCGCTGTCGTTCGCCGGCGGACTTGGCGTCGGCGTGGGCGTGGCCGGGGTGTTCGGCCGCGCGCAGGTCCGCGACCGCGTGGTCCATTGCGAGGCCCCGGCACCGGTGTCGATGTCCCCGCCGGGGTGGGACGATGCGCTCTGGCAGGTCGACCAGAATGACCAGCGGATCGCACGCAACCGGCTGGACATCGACCTGCTGCGCGACGGCGTGCAGGGCGTCAGCGCCGACCTCAGCGACGTGGTGCGCTTCGACAAGGATGCCACCGTGCACCTGCGCGGCGCGCGGCTGCTGGCCCTGGGCGCCGGTGAGGTCAGCGCGGAAAGCCAGCACGCGGTCAATGGCGCACAGCTGTTTGCCGCCGAAGCGCGGGTGGCCGCACTCGAGTACGTCCAGCAGTACTTCAAGGTCGGATCCGACGAACTGAGCCTGCCGGCGCATGCCGGGTTCCTGGCCACCGCGATGGGCGCCGATGCCCGCGCCGTCGCCAACGGGTCCACCGCCTACGGCAGCTACGCCACGGCGCTGGGCCACAATTCGGTGGCCCTCGGGCGCGCGGCGATCGTGCTTGAAGGGGCCGCGGACGGGTTCGCGCTGGGCACGCGCTCCCGCGTGCTGGCCGAAAACGGCATGGCGCTCGGTGCCTCCACCCAGGTCTGGGAGGGCGCCCATGACAGCGTGGCGCTCGGCTTCGGCTCGATCGTGCAGCGCCCGTGGGAAGTCTCGGTGGGCGGGCAAGGCCTGCGCCGGCGCATCACCAATGTCCTGCCGGGCATCGCCGCCGATGACGTGGTGTCGCTGCGGCAGCTGACGGACATGGCCAGCGTGCTAGGCACCAGCATCAACGCCGAAGGTGGCGTGCGCGGCATGCGCTTCGCGGTGCAGGGCAAGTGGCACGGCACCGTGGCCGGGGCGCTGGATGCGCTGGATTACGCGGTGAGCGCGGCACACCGGGCGCTGGGCGACATGGGCGAGCAGGTCGACGCGCTCGCCGCGCAGAACGAGGCCAGCCAGCCCTCCAGCGTGGCCGAGGCCGCCGAGCCGATCACCGCGTCTGCGGACACCACCCACCCCGCAGCGCCGCAGGCC
>NZ_CAUQPH010000241.1:0-2874 GCF_963519925.1 uncultured Stenotrophomonas sp.
GCATGGCGATGCGGGTCGCGCGCTCGGCCAGCCCGGCGTCGTCGCGACCGGCTTCGGCGGCCTCCAGGTACCAGCGCGCGGCTTCGGCCAGCTTGCCTGCCTGCAGCGCGAACTCGCCGGCCATGACCGGGGTCAACGACGCAGGTTCGGCAGCGTTCGCCTTTGCGGCCGGGGCCGCAGGGGCCGCCAGCAGGGGCGGGACGGCGAGCAGGGACAGCAGCAGAACGCTGGAGATGCGAATCAATGCGGGCATCGGGGGCTTCTGGCCTTAAAATGACGACTTGAATGGCCAGCAGCTTATCGCAAGCAACTGAACAATGACCCTGTGGGTGCTCGGACTGAATCACCAGACCGCGCCAGTGGAGCTGCGCGAACGCGCGTCCTTTGGCGGCGACGCCCTGCCCCAGGCATTGGCGTCCCTGCGCGATACTCCGCAGGTGGCCGAGGCGGTGCTGCTCTCCACCTGCAACCGCACCGAACTGTACGCCGTGGCCGACTCCGGCGAGGCGCTGGCGCAGTGGCTGGAAAGCCAGGCCGGGCAGCTGCAGGGCTATCTGTACCAGCATGCCGACGCCGATGCGGTGCGCCACCTGTTCCGGGTCGCCACCGGGCTGGACTCGATGGTGCTGGGCGAGCCGCAGATCCTCGGCCAGGTCAAGGATGCCTGGGCCACCGCGCGCGACCATGGCCTGCTCGGACAGCGCCTGGACCGGCTGTTCCAGCAGACCTTCTCGGTGGCCAAGCGCGCCCGCACCGATACCCGGGTCGGTGCCAATCCGGTGTCGGTTGCATCTACCGCCGTGCGCCTGGCGCAGAACTCGTTCGCGCGGCTTGAGGATTCCACCGTGCTGCTGGTGGGTGCCGGCGAAACCATCGAACTGGCGGCCCGGCACCTGAGCGAGGGCCGCGTGCGCCGCCTACTGATCGCCAACCGCACCCTCGCCCACGCCCAGGAACTGGCGACCCGCCACGGTGGCGTGGCCCTGCCACTGAGCGAGCTGGAGCGCCACCTGGGCGAAGCCGACGTGGTGTTCTCGGCCACTGCGGCGCGCGAGCCGGTGATCGGCCAGGCGCAGGTCGCGGCCGCGTTGCGGGCCCGCAAGCACCGGCCGATGCTGCTGTTCGACCTGGCGGTACCGCGCGATATCGAATCCGGGGTGGCGGACCTGAAGGACGCGTTCCTGTACACCGTGGACGACCTGGAACGGGCGGTGGAAGACAACCGCCGCAGCCGCCGCGAAGCAGCCGCCGAAGCCGAGGCGATCATCGAGCTGCAGGTGTCGCGCTTCGTCGAGACCCAGCAGGCGAGCGCGCACCAGGCACCGCTGCGGCAGCTGCGCGCGTACGGCGAAGCGACCCGCGTGGAGATGCTGGACAAGGCCCGCCAGCAGCTGGCCCAGGGCAAGTCGGCGGAAGAGGTGCTGGAACTGCTCGCGCATGGCCTGACCAACCGCCTGCTGCATCCGCCCACCGCCGCGCTTCGCGCGGCCGCACTGAGCGGCGATACTGAACTGACCCGCGCCGCCGAGCGCCTGTTCCCGGCCAAGCCGGGTTACCACCACGCTGCCGAGAGGAACGATGACGCCGACCCTGCGCCGTAAGCTGGAAGCGCTGGCCGAGCGCCGCGAAGAACTTGAACGCCTGCTGGCCGACCCGGACGTGGTCGGCGACAACGAGCGCTTCCGCAATCTGTCGCGCGAGTTCGCGCAGCTGCAGCCGATCGCCAGCGCATTGTCCGACGAGGCGCGCGCGCTGGCCGACCTGGCCGCCGCCGAAGCGATGCGCGCCGACCCGGACCTGCGCGAGCTGGCGGAGGAGGAAATCGCCGCCGCACAGCAGCGGCTGCAGCAGCTCGACCACGACCTGGCCCTGCTGCTGGTGCCGCGCGACCCGCGCGATGACGGCAACCTGTTCCTGGAAGTGCGCGCCGGTACCGGCGGCGACGAGGCGGCGATCTTCGCCGGCGACCTGTTCCGCATGTATGCGCGCTATGCCGAACGCCAGGGCTGGAAGGTCGAGATCGAATCGGACAATCCCGGCGAGCACGGCGGCTACAAGGAGGTCGTGGCCCGCGTGGTCGGCCGCGGCGCCTATTCCAAGCTCAAGTTCGAATCCGGCACCCACCGCGTGCAGCGCGTGCCCGCCACCGAATCGCAGGGCCGCATCCACACCTCGGCGGCCACGGTGGCGATCATTCCCGAGGCCGACGAGGTCGACGAGATCGTGATCAACCCGGCCGACCTGAAGGTCGATACCTTCCGCTCCTCCGGCGCCGGCGGACAGCACGTCAACAAGACCGAATCGGCGATCCGCATCACCCACGTGCCCAGCGGCGTGGTGGTGGAATGCCAGACCGAACGCAGCCAGCACGCCAACCGCGACAAGGCGATGAAGCGCCTGAAGGCGCAGCTGCTGGACAGCGAACGCAGCAGGCAGGCCGCGGCCACCGCAGAAAGCCGACGGCTGCAGGTGGGCAGCGGCGACCGCAGCCAGCGCATCCGCACCTACAGCTTCCCGCAGGGCCGGATCACCGACCACCGCGTGGAAGGTCTGACCCTGTACGACCTGCCCAACATCATCGCCGGCGAGATGGACACCCTGGTCGAGCGGCTGATCCACGAACACCAGGCCGACGAGCTGGCCCAGCTCTCCGCCGGCGCGTGAGCATGGACCCGCAGCGCGAGCAGCTGCGCGTCGCGGTGCAGCGCCAGCCGCAGGACTTCATTGCCTGGGTGATGCTGGCCGATGCCGAACTCGAAGCCGGCGATACCGTAGCCGGCGAACAGGCGGCCCAGCGCGCGCTGCAGCTGCGCCCAGGCCACCCCGAAGCGCTGGCGCGGATGGGCCGCACCCGCTGGGCGCAGGGTCGCCACG
>NZ_CAUQPH010000242.1:0-2781 GCF_963519925.1 uncultured Stenotrophomonas sp.
CCGCCGAACAGTTCCCCGGCGAAGGCCGGCTGAGCGGGCTGGCGCTGGGGGTGACCATGGCCACCGCGTTCTTCGGCGGCGCCACGCCGCTGCTGGCCGAACTGCTGGTGCGCCACACCGGCTGGGCTGCCGCCCCGGGCGCGATGATCGCGGTGGTGGCGCTGCTGGTCCTGCCGGTGCTGTGGGGCCTGCGCGAAACCCGCCCTACCTGATGCCCCGGGCGGTTACAGACCGCCTTCGGTCGGCAGCGGGGCCGGCACGTTCAACAAGCCGCCCGCCGCCACGTACGCGGCCAGCGCCTGGCCTTGGCTGAGCAGGTGCTTCTCCATGGTGCGCTCGGCCCCGTGTGCGTCGCGGCGGCGGAAGCAGTCCATCAACGCACGGTGCTCGGAAAGCGACTGCGCGGTGCGTCCCGGGGTGAGCAGCTGCCGCCCGCGGTGCATCTTCAGGATGCGGTGCAGGTCGTGGGTGATGCGGATCAGCCACGGGTTGCCGGCGTAATGCTGCACGGTTTCATGGATCAGGTAGTTGTTGCGGTAGTAGTCGGCGATGTTGCCGTCCGCCGCTGCCGCTTCCATCGCCGCGTGCAGGGTTTCCAGCCGGGCGATGCCGTCATCGTCGATGTGGGTGACCGCCTCATGCGCGCAGCGGCCTTCCAGCATCGCCATCACCGGAAACAGCTGGTTGAGGTCTTCCAGGGTCAGCCGGGTGACGCGGGCACCGCGTCCGGCATCGATCTGGACCAGGCCTTCGGCCGCCAGCAGCTTCAGCGCTTCGCGCAGCGGCGTGCGGCTGATGCCCAGTTCCTCGCACAGCGCCGGTTCGTCGATCCACTCGCCCGGCGGCAGCCGGTAGTCGTAGATCTGCTCGCGCACGCGTTCGGCCACCTCTTCGTACAGAGGGGCACGCTTCTTCGGAGAACGCGGGGCAGGGGCAATGGCCATGAGCGGATTGTAGACGGTCGTCGCCGGTAGCGCCGGCCGTTGGCCGGCACTCCGGTCATCCCATTACATCCAGCCAGGCACCACGAACAGCAGCCAGGCCAGCAGCGGTCCGAACACGACGACCAGCCCGCTGTACACCAGGAACCGCCGGAACAGCGATTCGCGCTCTTCCTTCGCCGCCGACGCCACGACCAGCGCGCCGTTGGTCGAGAACGGGCTGACGTCCACGATGGTGGAGGACACCGCCAGCGCGCAGATCACCCCGGCCGCGCCCAGGTGCCCCTGCAGCAGGAACGGCACCGCCAGCGGAATGGTCGCGCCCAGCACCGCCGCCGACGAGGCGAAGGCCGAGACGATGCCGCCCACGTAGCACACCAGCAGCGCCCCCAGCAGCGGAATGCCGATGTTGGACACGCCGTTGCCGATGAAGTCCACCGAACCGGCCTTCTCCAGCACGCCCACGTAGGTGACCACGCCGCAGATCAGCAGCACGGTGGACCAGCTGATGCCATCCACCGCACCCTTCTGGCTCTTCGGCGACAGCAACGCCAGCGCCACCGCCACGGTGATGGATACCAGGCCCACGTTGAGGTTGTAGATCAGTGCGGCGATCCCGAGGCCGAGCAGGCCGACCAGGGTGAACAGACGCTCGCGGGTGACCCCGACCGCCTCGAGCGCATCGGGATCGTTCGACAGCGTGCCGCCGCCGGCCGAGACCAGCGCGCCGTGGCCTTCGATCGCGAACTGCCGCGACGAGGCCTGCGGGCCGCCGGCCAGGGCAGGTTCGCCACCGCCAACGGTAACCGCACCACGGCGCATCAGCGCAATGCCGCCGAAGGCGAAGAAGCAGATCGTCGCCATCATGAAGTTGAAGCCCAGGCTGGTCAGGAACACCGCCATTTCGGTGACTTCAAGCCCGGCCTTCTGCACCACGCCGTTGGTGATGCTGCCGTACACGCTGATCGGCGAGAAGCCGCCGGCCTGTGCGCCGTGGATCACCAGCAGCCCCATCATCAATGGATTGATGTTGTACTGCTTGGCGAAACGCAGCGCGACCGGGCCGATGATCGCCACGGCTGCCGGGCCCAGTGCACCGAACGCGGTGAGCACCGCGGTGACCACGAACATCACCCACGGAATCGCCACGATCCGCCCGCGCACCGCGCGTACCGCCCAGTGCACCAGCAGGTCGATGGTGCCGTTCTTCTGGGCGATGGCGAACAGGTAGGTGATGCCGACCAGGGTCAGGAACAGGTCGCCGGGGAACCCGCCGAGCACTTCCTTGCCTTCCATGCCGACGAAGATGCCGCCGATGATGAAAGCCAGCGCGAAGGCCACCGCGCCCATGTTGATGGGTAATGCGGTGGCGATGATGAACATGATCACCAGACCGATGATCGTTGCAATTTGTGGACTCATGCGCCCTCCCAGACACGTGATGCAGCTATTGCACGGATGGAAACCCGCCATCCCCGGGCTGACGCTTGCAGGTGGAGCCAACCGCTCATCGCACGCGGTCCAGGGCGCCGTGCACCCAGTCCGCCGCACCGTCCAGGTGCTGGAATTCTTCGACCGCGCGGACCTCGCAGCACGGGTAGTCGGCCGCGACCATGCGCGCCAGCGCCGTGCCGGGCCCCAGTTGCAGGAACACGCGTGCGCCACGCTCGAACAGCTGGCGCATCACCTGGGCCCACTCGATGGTCTGCGCCAGCTGCGCCGACAGCGTGTGCACCACGGCGGCGCGATCGCGCACCGGACGCGCATCGATGCCGGCCAGCACCGGCAGGCGCGGCACCTGCAGCGGCGCCTGCGCCAGCACCCGTGCAAAGCTCTCGGC
>NZ_CAUQPH010000243.1:0-2775 GCF_963519925.1 uncultured Stenotrophomonas sp.
AGGTGTACCAGCAGGTCCAGCATCGCGATACGCGCCACCTGGGCCAGCAGCACTACGGCGACCAGCAGGGTTACCGGAAGAAGAAGAAGGAAAGCTTCCTGTCCGACCTGTTCGATTTCTGACCGTCGCGGGAATCCCCGGGCGCGCGTGGCGCCCGGGAGGGCCGGTCAGAACCAGACGCGGACGCCGGCAACCCAGCGCGTGTCACGGGTGTGTTCCCCTGCCGCCTGGTGGTAATCGGCGGTGTCGCCGAACAGACGCTCGTGGCTGATGCCGATGTACGGCGCGAAGCGGCGGCTGAACTCGTAGCGCAGGCGCAGCCCGGCCTCGACCTTGTTCAGGCCGGCAGCCATGCCGTGTTCGGGTTCGTCCCTGGCCGCCAGCGTGGCTTCCACCAGCGGCTGCAGGATCAGGCGGTTGGTGAGCAGCAGTTCGTACTCGACCTCCAGCGTGGCCGCCAATTGTCCACCGTCGCCGACATACGCCGTCGCCGAGGTTTCGAACTTGTAGGGGGCCAGGCCCTGGATGCCGAACGCGGCCCAGGTGCGTGAGTCCGCAGGACGGAAGTCCTGCTTCACGCCCACCAGCACGTCCCACCACGGCGACACGCTGCGCCCGTACAGCACTTCCAGGTCGGACGCTCCGGTGCGCCCGCCACTGCGTTCGCCTTCGCTGCGTAGCCACAGGCGGTTGATGTTGCCGCCAATCCACCCACTGGCTTCCCAGGTTTGGCCGGTGCGGTGCTGGCCATCCCAATGTTCCAGCCGGTTGATCAGCAGCAGGTTGTGCACGTTGGGCGCGTGCTCCATCGCATCATGGTTGATGGGCGGGAAGGCGGCCGCACGGTCGGCGTCGGTGACCTCGGGAATGGGTTCGCGCGGCGCGCTCGGCGCGGTGCCATGGTCCATGGCGGCGTGATCAATGGTCGAGTGGGCCATCTGCGCGTGGTCGACGTCGCCGTGATTCATGGTCGAATGGTCCATCGTCGAATGGTCCACCGCAGCCGGTGCAGCAGCGGGTGTTTCATCGGCATGTGCGTGCGCATGCGACTGCGCCCACGCCGGTCCCGCGATGGCGGTGAGCAGCGCAACAGTGAGCAGCTTCATTCTTCAATCCTCACTTCGCGCATCATCCCTGCTTCCATGTGATACAGCAGGTGGCAGTGGTAGGCCCAGCGACCCAGCGCATCGGCGCGCACGCGGTAGCTGCGGCGGGTACCGGGTGGCATGTCGATGGTGTGCTTGCGCAGCTGGAACTCGCCGCCGGCATTTTCCAGGTCGCTCCACACCCCGTGCAGGTGGATGGGGTGCTGCATCATGGTGTCGTTGACCAGCACGATGCGCATGCGCTCGCCGTAGTTCAGGCGCAGCGGTTCGGCGCTGGCGAACGGAACGCCATCGAACGACCAGCTGAACTTTTCCATGTGTCCGGTCAGGTGCAGTTCGACCTCCCGCGACGGCTCGCGGCCATCCGGATCCTCGAACAGGCTGCGCATCGCGCCGTAGGTGAGCACCTGGCGGCCGTTGTCGCGCAGTCCGATGCCGGGGTCGTCGAGCTTGGGCTCGATGGCCGCGCTCTGCATGTCGACCAGCGGGTTGCCGTTCTCGCTCGCGGCGTGGCGTGGCGCCTTGCTGTTGCTGCCATGGCCGGCGTGGCCCATGTTGGCGCCGCAACCTCCTTCCATGCCCTTCATGTCGTGGCCCATGCCACCCATGTCATGCCCCATATCGCTCATGGTCAGCAGCGGGCGCGGGTCGCGCGCGGGAATCGGCGCCTGCAGGCCATGGCGGACGGCAAGGGTGCCTGCGGCGTAACCGGTGCGGCCCATGTCCTGGCAGAAGATCGTGTACGCGTCCTGGCCACTGGGTTCGACGATGACATCGAACGTTTCGGCAGGGGCAATGCGGAATTCGTCGATGCTCACCGGGTGGATGTACTGCCCGTCGGCGGCCACCACGGTCATCTTCAGGCCGGGGATGCGCACGTCGAAGTAGGTCATGGAGCCGCCGTTGATGAAGCGCAGCAGCACGCGTTCGCCACTGCGGAACAGGCCGGTCCAGTTGCCCGCCGGTGCGGTGCCGTTGAGCAGGTAGGTGTAGGTGTGGGCGTTGATGTCGGAGATGTCGGTCGGGGTCATCCGCATCCGCCCCCACATGCCACGGTCGGCGGTGGCCGCGCTCCAGCCTTCGCGGCGCACGTCGCGCAGGAAGTCCGGCAAGGTGCGCTTGTAGTAGTTGTCGTGCTCGGCGAGCTTCTTCATGCGCCGGAACAGCGCGCCCGGGTCCATGTCGGTCCAGTCCGAGAGCAGGATCACGTGCTCGCGGTCGAACCGGTACGGGGCCGGCTGCAGCGGATCGACGATCAGTGCCCCGTACAGGCCGGCCTGTTCCTGGAACATCGAATGGCTGTGGTACCAGTAGGTGCCCGATTGCTTGAGGGTGAAGCGGTAGTCGTACGCCTCGCCCGGGGCGATGCCGTTGAAGCTCAGGCCGGGCACGCCGTCCATGTTGGCCGGCAGCAGGATGCCGTGCCAGTGGATCGAGGTGGGATGGTCCTGCAGGGCGTTGGCCACGCGCACGCTGACGGTGTCGCCTTCGCGCCAGCGCAGGATCGGCGCCGGCAGGCTGCCGTTGACGGTGATCGCCGGCCGGGTGCGACCGGTGAAGTTGGCCAGCGACTCGCCGATGCTCAGCTGGAACTGCTGGCCGCTGAGGACCTGCGGGGCGGTGGCCACGCGGGGGCCGGCATCGGCCAGGGCGCGCGCGGGCATGGCGC
>NZ_CAUQPH010000244.1:0-2713 GCF_963519925.1 uncultured Stenotrophomonas sp.
CCGACGGGTCGGGCCAGGCAACGGCCCCGGCACGTCCGGGCTACTGGACCCTGGCCTGCGGTGCACACACCCAGCGTGTCGCGGTGGCACCACCGCGGTGTTTTGGCGTGCATGATGCGGTGACCCGCGCGCATCCGTGGGGCCTGGTCCTGCAACCGTATGCGGCCCGTGGCCAGCACGATGGCGGCACCGGCGATACCGCTGCCTGCGCGGACTGGGCGCGGCAGGCGGGCGCGGCAGGCGCGGACGCGCTGGCACTCGGGCCGGTGCATGCCGCTGGCGGCATGGACGCCCACTACAGTCCCTATTTCCCGGGCGACCGGCGCTTCCTGGAAGCGGTGTATGCCGCCCCTGTCGAGCAGTTCGGTGATGTAGCGCTGCAGGTGCTGGAGCTCCACCCTGCGCTGCGCGAGCAGCTCGCCGCATTGCGGGCCGCACCATTGATCGATTGGCCGGCGGCGGCGATGGCCAAATGGGCATGGCTGGGTGCCGTGCGCGGCGCGATCGCCGATGACGCCGAAGCGACCGGCGACCTACAGCGTTTCGTCAGCGGCGGTGGCCCGGCGCTGGCGCGGCACGTGGCGTTCATGCATCCCCGCCTGGGTCTGTCGTCATCGCTGTATCTGTTCGGACAATGGATGGTGAGCCGCGGCTGGCAGCGCGCACAGGCGCAGGCGCGCGACAGCGGGATGGGGTTGGGCCTGATCGCCGACCTCGCGGTGGGCTTCGATCCCGCCGGCGCAGAAGCCGATGCCGCCGGCGGCGCCCTGCTGCGCGGGCTGGTGCTGGGTGCGCCGCCCGACAGGTTCTGCGCCGCAGGCCAGGTCTGGGGCGTGACCAGCTATTCGCCGCACGGGCTGGCCGAACAGGGCTTCGCGCCGTTCATCGCGCTGCTGCGCGCGGTGATGCGCGACCGTGGCGGAATCCGGATCGACCACATCCTCGGCTGGCAGCGGTTGTGGGTGGTGCCCGATGGCGCCGGGGCAGGACAGGGTGCCTACCTGCGCTATCCGCTGCAGGACCTGCTCAACATCGCCGCGATCGAATCGTGGCGCAGCCGCTGCATCGTAATCGGCGAGGATCTCGGCGTGGTGCCCCCGGGCATCCGCCAGGCGCTGGCCGCACGCGGCGTGCTGGGCATGGATGTGCTGCCGTTCGCCCGCGATGAGAACGGCGGATTCCTGTCGCCCGGGGCATGGCGCGCGGATGCCGTGGCGATGACCGGCACCCACGACCTGCCGACCCTGGTCGGCTGGCGGCGGGGGCTCGATCTTGGCTGGCGGAACAGGCTTGGCGAGCTGGATGACGACGAACTGCGGCAGCAAACCGCCGAGCGCAGCGCGGATATCGCACGCCTTGATGCCGCCATGAAAGGTCGCGCCCTGGATGAGATCGCCGGCCGCCGCGCGGCACTGGAGTACGTCGGCGCCAGTCCGTCCGTGCTGGCGCTGCTGCCGGTGGAAGACGCGCTGGGCATGGCCGAGCAGGTCAACCTGCCGGGCACGTTGGGCACCCACCCGAACTGGCGCCAGCGGCTGCCCACGGAAGGGGTCGAGCACACATTGGAGGATGCCATGGACCGTTTCGCCGCCGCCCGCGCGCAGGTGCGCCCATGAGCCGGGTGCGTGCCACCGCGCGCCTGCAGCTGCATGCGGGATTCACCTTGGACGATGCCGCGCGCCAGGTGGATTACTACGCCGCGCTCGGGATCAGTCACCTGTACCTGTCGCCGATCTGGCGCGCCGTGCCCGGGTCGACCCATGGCTACGACGTGGTGGACCCGACCGAGGTGAACCCCGAGCTGGGCGGCGAACGCGCCCTGCGCGCGCTTGCCGGCCGGGCGCGACAGCGTGGCATGGGGCTGGTGCTGGACATCGTGCCCAACCACATGGCCGCGCACGCGGACAACCGCTGGTGGTGGGACGTGCTGCGGCACGGCCGCGCCAGCCCCCATGCCGACTGGTTCGACATCCACTGGAACGCACCGCTCGCAGGCGGCGCGCTGCAGCTGCCGATCCTCGATCGACCGCTGGACGCGGCCATCGACGACGGCGTGCTGCGCGTGGAGCAGGAGGCTGGCGGTGCGGTGCTGCGTCACCACGAGGCGCGGTTGCCGCTGGCGCCCGGCGTGGAACCCGACGCAGGCCCTGACGGGCTGCGCGGCGTGATCGAGGCCCAGGCCTACCGCCCGATCTGGTGGCGGCTGGGCGACGACCGCTTGAACTACCGGCGCTTCTTCACCATCTCCAGCCTGGTCGGCCTGCAGATACACCACGAAGCGGTGTTCGAGACCGTGCATCGCCTGCCGCTGGCGTTCCTGGCGGAAGGGCTGGTGGACGGCCTGCGCGTGGACCACGTGGACGGCATTGCCGACCCGCAGGCCTACCTGCAGCGACTTCGCACCGCGATGGACGGCGCCTGCGCCACGCATGATGTTGCGCCCCTGCTGTGGGTGGAAAAGATCCTGGCGCCTGACGAGGAACTGCCGGCGTCGTGGGCCTGCGACGGCACCACCGGATACGATTTCATGGACCAGGTCGCGGCATGGCTGCACGACGCGTCGGGCGAGGCGCCGCTGGCCCGGCAGTGGCAGCAGGCCACGGGGCGCACCACTGCGTTCACCGCTGAAGAGCGGCAGGCGCGCGGCGAAATGCTGGCGCGTGGCCTGCGCAGCGAGTTCGACGCACTGCTGCGGCACGTGGCGCGCATGGAG
>NZ_CAUQPH010000245.1:0-2682 GCF_963519925.1 uncultured Stenotrophomonas sp.
CTGCACGGCCAGCTGGCGTGCCACGCTGGCGCGGTCCTCGTCGAAGCCGCGCCACCGCTCCAGGGCGCGCAGGCCTTTGCTGCGCTCGCTCATGCCTCGCCCCCCTGCACTGCGCTGGCCAGCCGCTGCCACGCCTCGGCGGTCGGCGTGGTTTCAGTGGGGGCTTGGCGCAGCAGTTCTTCCAGGGCCGGGCGACCGTCGATCACCCGGTCCAGCGCCGGATTGGCCCCGCGCTGGTGCGCGCCCAGCTCGATCAGGTCGCGCGAGCCTTCATACAACGCCAGCTGCCGCCGCGCTTCGCGCGCCAACGCCAGCTGTCCGGCATTCACCACGGCATCCATGACCCGGCTGGCACTGTGCAGGATGTCGATGGCCGGGTGGTGGCCGCGCGCAGCCAGCTCGCGGGAGAGCACGATGTGCCCATCCAGGATCGCGCGCATATGGTCGGTCACCGGCTCGTTCATGTCATCGCCTTCCACCAGCACGCTGTAGATGCCGGTGATGGAGCCGCCACTGCGCAGCTTGCCGCAGCGTTCCAGCATACGCGGCAACTGGGCGAACACCGACGGTGTGTAGCCACGGAAGGTGGGCGGTTCGCCGGTGGCCAGCCCGATCTCGCGCTGCGCCATCGCAAACCGGGTCATGGAATCGATCACCAGCAGCACCGAGCGGCCGCTGTCACGAAAGTATTCCGCCACCGCGTGCGCGGCATGTGCGACATGCACCCGGGTCACGGCCGACTCGTCTGCGGTGGCCACCATCACCACCGAGCGACGCAGGCCCGCGTCGCCTAGAGAATTGCGCAGGAAATCACCCACTTCGCGGCCGCGCTCGCCGATCAGCGCCAGCACGGTCACGTCGGCCTTGACCTCGCGTGCCAGTGCGCCCAGCAGGGTGCTCTTGCCGACGCCGCTGCCGGCGAACACGCCGATACGTTGGCCCTCGCCCAAGCTGAGCAGGGTATCGATGGCACGGATGCCGGTGTTGACCGCAGCGGTGATCGGCGCACGCTCGAGCGGATTGATCGGTGCGCGACGCAACGGGTAACGGCGCTCGCAGTGCAGGGGTTGCCCATCCACCGGCTCGCAGAAGGCGTTCACCACCCGGCCCAGCAGGGCATCGCCTACCGGGACCGCCAGGCTGCGCTCGCAGGTGCGGATCTGCAGGCCGGGCGCCAGGCCTTCGATCTCGCCGAACGGCATCAGCTGGGTACGACCATTGCGGAACCCCACCACCTCGGCCAGGATCGGTGCCGCACCGCTGCGCTCGATGTGGCACAGCTCGCCCACGCCGACCTCCGGGCCCTGCGCTTCAATCACCAGCCCGTTGTAGGAGCACACCTCACCCAGGCGACGCACCATCGGCGCGGCAGCAATGGCATCCAGCAGCACGGCGGTACTCATGGGCGCGCCCCGGCGTTGGCCAGGCCTTCCAGGAACGCGCTACGCAGCTGGTCCAGGCGGACATCCAGGCCCACGTCATCGGTACCCAGCGGGGTCTGCAGGCGGCACTGCCCCGGCAGCAGCCGCGCATCGGCCTCCACCTGCACGCCGCCCAGTTCCAGCGTAGCGGCCATCGCCGCCTCGCCGGGTGCACAGCGCAGGGTCAGCGGTCGCTGTGCCTGGCCGGCGACGGCAACCCGGCACATCTGTTCGATGCGTTCGGCGGCAGGCAACTCCTGCAGCACGCGGGTGAGCGCGGTGTAGGCGATCAGCGCAGCGCTTTCCAGCACCTGGGCCTGGACCGCTTCCCATTGCGCCGGCCACGCCTGCAGCCACTGCGCCAGCTGTTGCCGGTGCTGCTCCACCGCAGCCTCGGCCTGCGCATGACGCGCCACGCAGGCCTGTTCGGCCTTGGCCGCCGCCTCGCGGATCTGCGTGTCGGCCTGCTGCAGCCCCTGCTGCAGGCCCAGTGCGTGACCTTCCGCGCGCGCGTCCTGCAGGACCTGCGCACGCAGCGCTTCGGCGTCGACCGGCGTCGGCGCCACCGGCACCGCGCCCAGCGCGGCCAGCGGTGGCTGGAAGAAGCTGCCCAGGCCGGTTACCCGGTCATCGTCGGCGGCAATCCGCTGGATCATGCGCGTGCCGTCCCGGCGGCCAGGTGCACCGCTTCGGCTTTCAGTGCCTGGGCAAGGCGCGGCGGCAGCTGCGGGACCGCGGTCAGTTCGGCCGCCACGCGGGTACCGCGTGGCCGTTCCAGCAGCGAGACGCAGAAGGAACGGTCGACCTCGCCCCAGGCGGCCAGCATGCGCGCATACCAGGCGTCTGGCAGCCGCTCCGCCAGGCCCATCAGCTGGGTCACGTCCAGCGAGGTGTCACTGGTCAGCCCGGCCACTTCATCGGCCAGCAGTGCCTGGGCAAAATCGGCCATCGGCAGCCGCAGTGCGCGCAGTTGTACCAACAGCTCGCGGATGCGCGCCGCTGACGCCGGCGGCAGCGCGGCCAGGAGCCGGCGCTGGTCGCCGAGTGCCAGCGTGGACAGCATCAGCGCGCACTTGCGTTCGCCGCGGGAGCTGCTCACGGGGTGCCTCCTTCGGCCAGCCAACCGCGCATGCGCGCCAGCACTGCGTCGCGCTCGCGCGGGCTCAGCCGCTTGGGTCGGCGCACCGTCGCCAGGATCGCCAGCGCACCCAGCAATGCCGCGGCGCCGGCCACCAGCGCCCAGCGCAGCCAAGGCGTGGCA
>NZ_CAUQPH010000246.1:0-2635 GCF_963519925.1 uncultured Stenotrophomonas sp.
ACCGTGGCCCCGGCTGCAGACGCGCCCGTGGCCCGCCGCGCCGTGGCCAGCGCCGATCGCCCGCGTGCGCGCCGCCACACCGTGCGCAATGGCGAATCGGCCTGGACCATCGCCAAGCGCTACGGCATGCCGTTGAAGGCGCTGCTGTCGTTGAACAACATGACCGGCAGCAGCGTGCTGAAGCCCGGCGCCGTACTGCGGGTGGAAGATTGACGTACTGCCGGGCCCTGCCCGGCACCGCGTACAAACAAAAGGGCCCGGCATTGCCGGGCCCTTTTTCGTACAGCCGCCGGGCAGGGCCCGGCGCCGTGCGATCGGTTACAGGTTCGCTTCTTCCACCTGCACCCGGTACGACTTGCGCAGCGACTGCACGAAGTCCTTGGCGGCGGCCATGCCGTCGACCTGGTCCAGCTGCTGGCGGAACTGCTTCTGCTGCTCAGCCGGCACCTCGGCCAGGTTCGGCGGGTTCACCTTGTTGACCGCGAACACGACGTAGCGGCCCTGCACGGCGACCTTGCCATGGCTCGGCTTGCCTTCGGCCGGCGCCGGGGCGGCAAACACCGCACGGTTGATTTCCGGGGTCGGCACCGGCTGGGTGCGCGGCAGGCCCGGCAGCGGGGTGAGCTGCAGCTTCTCTTCAGCAGCCAGCGCCTGCAGGGTCTGCCCGGCCTTGAGCTTGGCCAGCAGCGCATCGGCGGCCTTTTCCGAGGCCTGGCGGCTGCGGTCGGCGCGGATCGCGGCGATCACCTGCTCGCGCGCCTTGTCCAGCGGCAGGGCCTGCTCCGGGCTGTGGTCGGCAACGCGGATCAGCACGCTGTGGTCCGGGGCCAGGGAGATCGGGTCGCTCACGGTGCCATCCTGGACCAGTACGTCGGAGAACGCGGCGCGCTGCACGGCCGGATTGGCGGCGATGCCGCTGGCCGTGGCGCGGCTGAACGGACCAAGGGTCTGCATCGGCAGCTTCAGTGCGTCGGCAGCGCTCTTGAGCGAGGTCGGGTTCTTGTAGACCTCATCGACCAGGCGGCCGCTCAGTTCCGAGAACGCACCTTCGGTGTCGGCCTTGAGCTGTTCGGCGGCGAGCTGGTCGCGCACCTCTTCGAACGGACGCTCCTGGCCACCCTTGACCTCGCGCAGCTGCAGCACGTGGTAACCGAACTCGGTCTTGACCGGTGCACTGACGTCGCCGGCCTTCATCGCGAACAGCGCGTCTTCGAACGGCTTGACCATCGAACCGCGCTCGACCCAGCCAAGGTCGCCACCGTTGCCCTTCGAACCGGTGTCGTCCGAATTGGCCTTGGCCAGGGCGGCGAAGTCGGCACCCGCGGCCTTGGCCTGCGTGGCAAGCGCTGCCGCCTTCTGTTCGGCGGCCTTCAGCTTGGCCGGATCGCTGCCGTCGGCGGCAATCAGGATGTGCGCGGCCAGGCGTGCTTCGGGCGTGGCGAAGCGTGCCTTCTCGTCGGCATAGCGCTTGCGCAGCGCAGCCTCGTCGGCCGGGGTGGCCGGCGGCAGGGTGGCCGCGTTGAGCTCCACGTACTCCAGCGTGACCGTTTCCGGCTGGCGGAAATCCTTGCCGTGGCTGTCGTACCACTGCTTGATCTGCGCGTCGGTGACCTCGGCGGTGTCGGCCGGCAGTTCCGGCAGCGCGGCGATCTCCACGTCGCGGGTTTCGCCGAGCAGGTTCATCATGCGCGTGGCTTCGGCACTGGTGACGAAGCCGGAGTTCTGCAGCGCGGTCGGGATGACCGACTGCTGCAGGCTGTCGCGCACCAGCGTCTCGAACTGTGCCGGGGTGCGCGGCGGCGTGCCGGTGCTCAGCGCCAGGCGGTACTGGTCCTGGTTGAACTTGCCGTCGGCGCCGACGAAGGCCGGAATGGACGCGATGGTCTCGCGCACCAGGCCGTCGCCGATGACGATGCCGGACTGCTCGCCGGCCAGGCGCACGACCTGTTCGTCGATCATCTGGTCGAGCACGGCGCGCTTGTTTTCGGTGCTTTCGAACTGGCGGGGATCGAAGTCCTCACCCTGCTGCTGGCGGGCCTGCTGGCGCGCCTGTTCGAAGCGGGTACGGAAATCCTGGGCGCTGATCTCGTGGTGCTGCCACAGGAACGACATCGGCCACCACGACGGCGCCGAGCGCCACCAGGTCGGCGGTGCCGCCACCTTGGCCACGTTCTGCGCACCGACACCGCCCAGGTAGCTGGAGTCGATCACGAACAGGAACGGAATCATCAGCAGCCCCAGGATCACGGTAACGATCCAGCCCGAGGTCTTGTCGCGAAGTTTCTGCAGCATGGGAAAAATCAAGGCCCGATTGGCGAATCCGGCAGTGTACCCCGCTTCGCTCCGCTCCCCAACAGGGGCGGGCGACAGGCCAAAAGAAAAGCCCCTGGTTCGCACCAGGGGCCTTCAATGATTGGCGGAGCGGACGGGACTCGAACCCGCGACCTCCGGCGTGACAGGCCAGCATTCTAACCAGCTGAACTACCGCTCCGCGCTTGAAACGTTGCAGGCGATCATTATATCCGAAGATATTCAGAAAACCCACCTCGAAGTACTGCTTTTCGAGGACTTTTTTAAAACTGGCGGAGCGGACGGGACTCGAACCCGCGACCTCCGGCGTGACAGGCCAGCATTC
>NZ_CAUQPH010000247.1:0-2624 GCF_963519925.1 uncultured Stenotrophomonas sp.
CGCCTGCTCGCCTTCCACGCGCGGCTTGCGCGGGCCACGCGGACGGCGTTCGCCGCTGCGCTCACCACTGCGCTCGCCACGGCCAGCACCGCCACCGGAGCGGCTGCCGCTGGAAGAACGACCACCACCGCGGCGCTCTTCTTCGGCCGCACGCGCCTCGCGGGCCTCGCGGAAGATCTGGCCGACGCTTTCGTTCTCGTCGCCTTCTTCGCCGGGCGCCGCCGGAGCGCGCTCCGGGCGCGGCAGCGCGGTCAGGATCTCGCTGGTCACCGCTTCAACCGGGATCTTCTGTTCGATATAGGCCTCGATGTCCGGCAGGCCCATCGCGTAACGCTCGCAGGCGAAGCTGATCGCATCGCCTTCCTCGCCCAGGCGGGCGGTACGGCCGATGCGGTGCACGTAGTCTTCAGCGTCGAACGGCAGGTCGTAGTTGTAGACGTACTTGATGCCGTCGATGTGCAGGCCGCGCGCGGCCACATCGGTGGCCACCAGGATTTCCAGCTGGCCCTTCTGGAAGCGGTTGAGCAGGCTCTCACGCTTCTTCTGCGGCACGTCGCCGGACAGCACGCCGACACGGTAGCCGGCCTTTTCCAGCGAACGCGCGACGCGCTCGACAAAGACCTTGGTGTTGACGAAGACCATGGTGCGCGCACCTTCGCTGCGCGACAGCAGGCCCAGCAGCAGCGGGATCTTCTCTTCGTCGGCCGGGAAGTAGATGCGCTGGCGCACGCGCGCGGCGGTGATCGACTCGCTTTCCACCACCAGCTTCTGCGGCTCGTTCATGTGTTCATAGGCCAGCTCCAGCACGCGGTGGCTGAGCGTGGCGCTGAACAGCAGGGTCTGCCGGGTGGTGCGCTCGGGCATGCGGCGCAGCAGGAAGCGGATGTCCTTGATGAAGCCCAGGTCGAACATGCGGTCGGCTTCGTCGAGCACGCAGATCTCGCAGGCGTGCAGCGAAACGACCTTGTGCTGCTTGACGTAATCGATCAGGCGGCCGGGGGTCGCGATGATCACGTCCACGCCCTGCTGCAGCAGTTCGCGCTGCTTGTCGTAATCCACGCCGCCGTACACCAGCGCGAAGCGCAGGCCCAGGTCCGAGCCGAACTTCACCGCATCCTTGTGGATCTGGATGGCCAGTTCGCGGGTCGGCGCCAGGATCAGCGCGCGCGGGTCTTCCGGCTTGCGGTCGGCCAGCGCCGGGCGGGTCAGCAGGCGGTTCACCACCGCGACCAGGAACGCCAGCGTCTTGCCGGTACCGGTCTGGGCCTGGCCGGCCACGTCGCCGCCGGGCAGTGCCACCGGCAGGGTCAACGCCTGGATCGGGGTGCAGCGGGTGAAACCAGCGCCTTCAAGGCCCGCCTGCAGGGCCGGATGCAGCTCGAAGGAGGAGAAAGTCAAATCGGTCAGCGGTTTGTCGCTCATGAGTCCGTCTTGGTAAGGCCAGCCGACGGAAGCGCGGGTGGCTGGCTTGCAATCTTGGGGGGCACCGTCGCCACTGCGGGCCCTGCGCCGGGAAGGGCGGAGGCCGGACCGAACCGGTCCCGGGGCGCCGCACAATGCCCCAGTTTAGCGCAAAGCCGCGCCCCACCCGTCGCAACCCTTCGTGAGACGTAGAGCCACGCCCTGCGTGGCTGCCTCGTGAAGGTGCGAGCCCCACCCTTCACCGCCCCAACCCCCAGTTGAACACCGGGTCGCGCCACGCTGGAACCCTTCCGCCCCCCACCACATATCGTTCCCGCCAGCCCCAGCAAAGCGCGATGACGGTCACAGGACGATTCTTTCCACCCTGCGCCTGCCACCCCGCGACGATAGGGGTACACTGCCGGCCGTGAGCGTCCAGGCATCCATCCCTCCGGCCCCGCCGGGTGCACTCCAACACGAGAGACCAAGATGAGCGACAAGGTTGTACATGTCAGCAGCGCTGACTTCGAAAGCACCGTACTGAACTCCAAGGAACCGGTCCTGGTCGATTTCTGGGCGGAGTGGTGCGGCCCCTGCAAGATGATTGCCCCGGCACTGGACGAGCTGGCCGACGCCTATGACGGGCGCGCCAAGATCGCCAAGGTCAACGTCGACGAACAGCGCGAACTGGCGGCGAAGTACCACGTGCGTTCGATCCCGATGCTGCTTGTCTTCAAGGACGGCGAGGTCAAGGCCCAGCAGATCGGTGCGGTCGGCAAGGCCCAGCTGGCGGGTCTGCTGGACAAGGCCCTGGCCTGACCTGTACCCCGGCAGCCGGTCCCCGGCTGCCCCGCGGGCCCCACGCCCGCATGAATGACCCTGCCCCACCCGGCTTGCGCGCCGCCGCGAGCCGGTGTTAGTGTCGGCACATCCGGCCGCATTCGCGCGCCGCATCTTCTGGATGACGTTCGTTTCCAGAATCCCTTCCCAACGTTCGCCGCCCCTGCAGGGCGCTCGCACCTTTCAGCGAGGAATCCAGCACTTGTCCGATATCACTACTTCCGAACCCGGGAGCGCCGACGCGCCCGCCGAAAAGCGCGTGCGCAAGCCGCGCGTCGCCAAGGCCGCTGCCAGCAGCGCCGACGCCGGGTCCCCCCCTTCCCAGAATGCCCTGCCCCTGGCTGCCGCGCCTTCCGCGCCGGCGCCGGCAGCAGCGGCTGCAC